>CAYMXF010000392.1:0-3310 GCA_964393935.1 uncultured Planctomycetaceae bacterium | reverse complement strand
GGCGAGCCGCCGTTTTGGTGCCTCGCGGACTTCTGGCGGCCGGCGGAGAGCGGCGAGATCGATGTCGTCGCGCTGTCCATCGTGACGGTCGGCGGACGCGCGAGCGAAGTAGCCCGGCAATGGTTTGAACAGAATCTTTTTCGCGACTATCTGCACCTGCACGGCCTCTCCGTCGAGGCGGCGGAGGCCCTCGCCGAGTACATCCACAAGCAGATTCGCATGGAGTTGGGCATCTCCGGTAAGGATGCGCGGGACATCCGCAAGCTTTTCCAGCAAGGCTATCAGGGCAGCCGGTATAGCTTTGGGTATCCCGCGTGCCCGAACCTGGAGGACCAAGCCAAACTCTGGCCGCTGCTTGAACCCGGGCGGATCGGCCTTTCGCTCAGCGAGGAGTATCAACTCGACCCCGAGCAATCGACCAGCGCCATCATCACGCACCATCCCGAGGCAAAATACTTCAGCGTCCGCGGAGCGCCGACCGATCCGCAAATCGCTGCCCGGATCGGCGGGGCCTAGTTACGGTTCGGTTGTCAGGTTGTACTTTTGATGAATCCCTGGCGATGGAACATTCAGCTTTGGCCGCGCAATCCGTTTGGCGAAGGGATGCCGGAATACTTTGGGAGCCGCGTCAAAGTGGTTCGAACCCTTTATTTTGTTGTGGTGGTACCGCTGGTGGGGTAGATGGTATTGTCTGTCTTCTATCGGTCTTTCATAATAATTTTACCTCTCTGCTTACTTTTGCAATTGGTTCCCATCGTATTCTTTACGATTTGGCCTCGATACGTCCGCAGACAAGTTATTCGAGAGCTGCAAGAACACGATCATCTCTTATGCCTGTCGTGCGGCTATCCTCTCGCTGGACTATCGGATCGGCATGTTTGTCCGGAGTGCGGCAGGGCGTTCGACCCTGACGGCGTTCGGGCCAACTGGCGTTTCTGGGTTGAGCACCGCCGGCTTCCCAAGCGCTCTTAAACTGCCTGGGTCGCCCCTATTTGGCACTTTGCTTGCTGAACGGGCCAATTCTGTGCTTGAGTTTAGGGCCTAAAATCGATAGACTAGGTCCTATCGTACGGGTCATCTGCCTCTTCGTACGATGGAAATCGGACGCCACTCCGCAAGGAAATAATCATGCAGATCGTGCCCCTGATGCTAGTCGCCGCCTGTTTACAGGCGCCGGTTCGCCCTCTTCCCGATCATGTCGAGCCTGTCGGACGTACCCTCGCGCCGGGACTGATTGAGCAAGTTGATATCGGCGCTGGATTCGTCGAATCGATGGCCGACGCCATCGCGCGGGACCAGTCGCGCCCCTCGGAGCCCGACTACGGCGACAATTATCGCGGCGATCAGCAGGGCACCTGGAACATTCCTTCCATCCGGGCGACCTACTATCCGCACTCGGGCGTACACAACCTTGTCAACAAATGGGGTGATACGCGGATAGGCATCGGCTTTCGAGAGATCGTTGACGTCCGTGGTATTTACGTCAGCGGTCAGGCGGGACAAGGCGTCTGGACGACGGGGATTCGCGCCGTCGGGTTTCTCGGCGGCGAACAAATCGTGAGTACGCCTTGGTTTCGGGATATCGACGACGTTCCCTCCTGGTTCGATATCGGGTTTCAAGGGGTGGACCGGATAGTCATGGAATCCGAACCGGTGATCCACGGTGCCGGTTGGTATGCCATCGACGATTTGACTTTTGCCCGGCACGACGCCGACGGCCATCTCCTACCTGACACCATTGTCGATTTTGAAGACACGTCGTTCAGCATGAAACTGACCGGCACGAATTACGCCGGTCTGACCTGGGAGACCGGCACGGGCGACTTCCAGGCGCCGGCGCCTGGATGGATCGGGAAAGCGTCCCCACGCGTCGACCCCGCGACGGGTGGATTGGGGCCTCTCCTGCCGAGTCCACGGGGTGGAGCCGGAAGTCTCCCGAACTTGACCACCAGTTTTATCGGGGTTGTTCGCGGTCAAGCCGGCCAGTTTTCCTATCCCCCGGATACGTGCGGCGCGGTCGGGCCCATTCAATTCGTTGCGACCGTCAATCGAAACTTCGCGGTATATAACAAGACCTTCGGCACACAGTTGACCAATATCGCTCTCGGTTCATTTTTGCCGGGCTCCAATGGCGACCCGCGGGTCCTCTATGACCAGTCCAGCGGCCGGTGGTTCATCATCGTGTCGGATTTTTCGGCGAGGATTTACCTGGCCGTCTCCCTCACGAACGACGCGATGGGCTCCTACTTCAAGACGAATTTCGTCGCCTCTGAGGGAATCGACACCGGCTGTTTTCCTGACTACCCGACGCTGGGCGTCGACGCGGACGGCATCTACATCGGCTCTTACATGGTCGGCTGTGGAATGAGCATCTTCGCCATTCCCAAGGCACAACTCATCAGTCCTTCGCCCAGTCTCGGTACGGTTTATGCCTTTCGCGCGTTGCCGTACGAACAAGCCATTCAGCCCGTACACACCTTTGGCACGCCGGCGACGCCCGGGCAATATTTTGTCTCTGAGCAAGAGCAATCCTCCACTCTTATTCGCGTTCGACGGCTGACGGGAATCACGGGCACACCGTCTCTTACGACGGTCGCTTCGGTATCCGTACCCTTTCACGACTATCCGCCGGATGTCCCCTCCCTGGGTAGCGCGACGCCGCTGGACAGCATCGACAATCGCCATATGAACGCCGTCTACTCCGGCGGTTCAATTTGGACGTGTGATAACGTCTATGCCAGTGGTCGCGCCGCGGTGCGATGGTATGAAATCAGCGAGGCCAGCATGACGACGCTCCAAGTGGGACAGATCGATAGCCCCACGTTGAACTACTGGATGCCCTCGATCATGGTGAATTCGGCCAAGGACGTCGTGTTGGGTTTTTCCGGGGCCAACGCCAGTCAATATGTCGGCGCCTATTATACGGGTCGCCGGGCCACCGATGCGTCCGGACAGACCGCTCCGCCGGCTCTTCTCCAAGCGGGCGTCGCTCCGCAGAATAACATCGACGGATACGGCCGAAACCGCTGGGGCGATTATAGTCTCTGCTCACTTGATCCCGCGGACGACACCAAGTTGTGGACGATTCAGGAATTCGCCGCCGGAACCGACACCTGGGGCACATGGATCGGCCGGGTTTCTTTTGCCCCTCCGGACCTAGCTGCACCGTTTCCTGATCCGATGAGCTTTGCCGTTCCTCCGACGGCGGCGGGGACGACTTCCATTACGATGTCGGCCACTACGGGCACTGACGAGACGCCGCCGGTCCAATACATGTTCCAATGCACCAGCGCCACGCCGGGCGGAACGA
>CAYMXF010000391.1:0-3322 GCA_964393935.1 uncultured Planctomycetaceae bacterium | reverse complement strand
GCCGGCGCGCAGGCGTCACCGACGCCGTCACTATCCATATCCGCTTGATCGGCATTGGAGATTGCCGGGCAGTTGTCACAGGCATCGCCCTTGCCGTCGCCGTCCGCATCCACTTGATCCGCGTTGAAGACCGCCGGGCAATTGTCGCAGACGTCCGCTTTGCCGTCGCCATCTGTGTCTTCCTGCCCGGGATTGGAGACATCCGGGCAGTTGTCGACGCTGTCGGCGACGCCGTCCGTATCGCGGTCCAGCGGCGCGGTCGCGCCGTCCACCAGCACGACAAAGCGGTACTCCGTGTCCAGCGCCGCGGCCTCGCCTCCATGGGCGACGCGAATGGAATAGACGCCCGCGCTCGGCGCGACGATTGCACCGGCGGCGTTGCCATCGCCGTGGCCGCCTAAGGAAAAGCCGACGTTATCACCGGTCGCCAGGGTCGTGGTCCCATCGACACCCAGGATGCTCATCTCCGTGTCCGTGTATGTGCCATCGTCGTCGGGGTTGTCGTCCAAAATGACAACGAGACGCTCCCCGGCAGGCACATACACCTTGAAGAAATCGACGTCCGCACCGGTGACGGTCCCGGTCATCATGCGGGCCGTGATGGGATTCGCCGTGGCGACGGTATCGTTGGCTTCCTGCTCCGCCGCGCTCTGGGCGGGATTCACGACCGCTTGATACAGTCGATAGGGCGAGATTGAAGTAGCCGAGTTGCTTACGGGGCCAATGACGAGGTAATACACATTTCCCGCCTGAGACACCACGGCCCCAGCCACTACCGCGCTGGAATTCCCGCCGGCCGGCGGCCCATCCTCTACATCGTCTTCAAGTGTCGTCGCGTCATTATTTACGACGTACAGGTATGAATCCTTGAGGGCGGTGGATTCCTGCGCGTCCGCATAGGCGAAGACCAGATCGCCGACCGCCGCCAAGCTTCGCCAGTAGTCAAGATTGGGGAAGAAAGCAGGGCCGGCCGGGACATAGGTGATGACGCCCAACCCGAATTGGCCGTCTCCAAGGGGCGTTGCCTGCGCGGGCACCTGATTCGGTTCGACCTCGGCGATCTCCCCGCCGATGGCCGAAAGAGCAGCAAACCACGCCGCGCACCATGCCGCCGCGATTAGGACAATGGTCCGTCGCGTCAGACGGAGTAAATCAAAGCGGCGAAGGCCATCAACTCTAAAACCGTTTTCGTTCATGGTTCAACTCCAAAGAGGTACTGGGTTCGCCGCCGCCATCGCCAGCCGGCGAGCAGCAGCGGCGTAATAATTCCGACCGGCAGGACGCCCGATGCGCACGTGCCGCAAGCCGCGCCGGCCCCTGTGCCCGATGCCGGCGCACAAGCATCCCCGATCCCGTCGGCGTCGCCGTCGGACTGGTCGGCATTGGCGTTGTTCGGACAGTTGTCGCAGGCGTCGCCATGTCCGTCGCCGTCGCCGTCGGCCTGATCGGGGTTGGCGACCGTAGGGCAGTTGTCGACCGGGCAGGTGTTTGCGGCGAATCCGGGGTTACCGAAGCCATCGCCGTCGGTGTCGGTGCAATTATCACAAGCGTCCGCCGTACCGTCGCCATCCGTGTCTTCCTGGCCGGGATTGGCCGCATCCGGGCAGTTGTCGGCGCTGTCGGCCACGCCGTCCGTATCGCGGTCCACGACGGTCGCGCCGTCCACCAGCACGACAAAACGGTACTCGGTGTCCATCGGTATGTTGCCCTCACCGCCGTGGGCGACTCGAATGTAATAGACGCCCGTGCTCGACGAGGTCAGCGCACCGGCGGCGTTGCCATCGCCCCCGCTGACGAAGCCAGCGGCGCCGTTGTTGTCTCCGGTCGCTAGAAGCGTGGTCCCATCGACGGCCAGGATGCTCAACTCCGTGTCCGTAGTCATGAAGTCGTTATCGGGGTCGTCGTCCATGATCACCACGAGGCGGGCGCCGGCGGGCACGAACACTTTGTAGAAATCCACGTCCGCGCCGGTGACCGTCGCCGTCATCATGCGGGCGCTGACGGGGTTGGCCGTGGCGACGGAATCGTTGCCTTCCTGCTCCGCCGCGCTCTGGGCGGGATTCACGACCGCTTGATACAGTCGATAGGGCGAGACTGATGTCACGACGTTGTTGTTGAAGCTGTTGACTACATAATACACGTTTCCGGGCTGAGTCACCACAGCCCCCGCCACTACCGCGCCGCCGACAAAGCCGAGCGGCGGCCCATCAGCCACGTCGCTTTCAAGTGTCGTTGCGCCGTCATTATTGAGGATGATCAAGGAGGATTCCTTGAACGCGGTGGATTCCTGCGTATCCACATACGCGAAGAGCAGATCGCCGACCGCCGCTGAACTCCGCCAGACGTCAACATTGGGGACGAAATTAGGGCCGACGGAGCTAAAGGTGATGATGCCCAGGCCGAACTGGCCCGGCGCGAGCGGCGTTGCCTGCGCGGGCGCGTCATTCGGTTCGACCTCGGCGATCTCCCCGCCGACAGCCGACAGAGGCGTAAAGCACGTTATCCACACCCCCACCGCCATCAGCGCGATGGCCCGTCGCACGAGAGGTCGTGCCGGCAAGTCGAAGTGATGGATTCGAGCGATTGGAAATGACTTTCGATTCATGATTCAACCCTCCAGAGCAGCGGCGCCCCCATGTGAATTCCGGACGCGCACTATCATACGCGGTTAACCAGAAAGCGGCAATTATTGGGCCTTTTCCCCGAATTGCAGCGACACGGGTCAATCAAACGGTGCGGAGCAATCCGCTGTGGCCCGATGTGTCCGGCGTAAGGCAGTCGGCCCAAGCCACCCGTCGGCGCCGCGGCCGCCATTCAGATGAGAACCATAAGCGCGGCTCGATGGACGGCTAACGCCGGCGGCGTAATCGCGCCCCCAAAAACATCAGCGCCCCCAGCGGCATCATCGTCGCCATCCCCGCGCCGCACGCCCCGCAGGCCCCGGCCGTAGCCGCTTCGCATGAATCCAGCACGCCGTTGCCGTCGGCGTCGCCGGTCGGCCCCACGGCCTTGCACGCGTCTACCACCAGCGCAGCCGACTCGCTGAGCACCGCTGCGCAAGTCGGGCTACTAACCTGGCAGTCATAAGTGCCGCCATTTTCCGTGGCAGCGGGGTTGATGATCAGCATGTCCGTAGCCGATCCGGATATTGCGCCGCCGTCGGCCAGCGCAGTGCCGTTCATGCGCCACTGGTAAGAGAGCGAACCGGGGCCCGCGGCGGCGACCGAGAAGATCGCGGCCTGACCGACGCCCACGGTTTGCGCTGACGGCTGCTGGGATATCTGGAGCGTGGGAATGCTCCATTCCCAAGTCTCGGCGCTAA
>CAYMXF010000390.1:0-3327 GCA_964393935.1 uncultured Planctomycetaceae bacterium | reverse complement strand
GCTCGGGCTTCATCCGGTGAAGTCCGCCACACCTCGGCGAAGTTATCGATCAGTTTTTGCGGCGAAATCGCGCCGGTTAGGGCATCATCCAACCTCGATGGATTCGCTGGCGCCGCACCGAGCTTGCGACCCGCGGCCTCAGACGCCTTAAGCAATCGGGCGGAAATGGATTCAGAATCTTGCGCCACCATGAGAGCTATCCTTTGATCCGCCCCGCGACATCGCTATCGGCGTCGGCGAAGCAGTGAATCCAGTTCCAGGAAACGGAAGTTAATAAGCTGCACGATCACGCCGATGCTCGCCGCTATGAGGCTCATAGCCATGAACGCGGCCGCCATCACGATGAGTGACATTCGCAGCGTCGACTCGTGCGGAAGCGTGCCCCAGAAAACCGTCCCGCCGCAGCCACACGCCGCCACAAAGAGCAGGATCGCCAACCCGCCAAAAAACGTCAAGGGTTTATAGGAGCGGAAAAGGCTCAAAATCTTGAAGATGACGCGAAGCCCATCGTGAAACGTGTTCAGCTTTGACGCGCTGCCGCTGGGGCGACCGCGATAGGCCACCGGCACCTCGCGAATGATCCACTTACGATAGAGGCATTGAATCGTCATCTCCGTCTCGATGTCAAATCCATAGGCGATAACAGGCAGGTGCAGCGCCGTGGACCGCGAAAAAGTACGGTAGCCGCTCATGATGTCCGTCAGCTTCGATCGGAAGATCAAATTGATCATCGTGCGGACGAGCCAATTGCCCAGCACATGGAAGCGCCGATAGGCGTCCGCCTGATTGGCCGTTTCTCGCCGGCCAATGGCCATGTCCGCCGCGCCGCTCATCACGGGTCGCAGCAAATCCCGCACCCGCTCGGCCGGATACGTGTCGTCGCCGTCGACCATCACATAATAGTCCGCATCGACCTGTTCGAGCATGGCCGCGACGACGTGCCCCTTGCCCTGTTTCTTCTCGCGGATGACGACTGCCCCCACCGATCGAGCGATGTCCCCGGTGCGATCGGTGCTGTTGTTGTCGAAGACGTAGACGGTCGCCTCGGGAATCTCCCTTCGGAAGTCGCCGACGACCTTGGCGATCGTCCTCGCTTCGTTGTAACACGGGATCAAGATGGCGATCCGCGGTGCGGCCTCTTTGGATGATGACATTCGCCGATCCTGCCCTACTGCGTAATTCGCGGCGGCATTTATACCCGAAACATTCCACGCGGCCACCGTCGCGGGACCTTCAAACTTTATTACGCCGGCGGTTTGCCGGATACCCCGCGCGAGGTTATGTTTTCGTCCTCAAATACGTCTTTTGACCGCAACCGGATGCAACGCCATGCCGCACCAACCTGTTGATATCGGCCCCTTCAAAATCGGACACGGTCAGCCGCTGGTCGTCATCGCCGGACCCTGCATCATTGAATCGGAGGATCATTGCCTCAAGATCGCGGAAGCCGTCGCCAAGATTTGCCGGAACTTGCGACTCGGGTGCATGTTCAAGTGTAGCTTTGACAAGGCCAACCGCACGAGCATCAAGGGCTTCCGCGGACCGGGGCTAGAAGCGGGCCTAAAAATACTTGCCGACGTCCGCACGAAGGTCGGCATACCCGTGCTCACGGACATCCACGTAGAAAAGCAAGCAACCCCTGCCGCGAGGGTCTGCGACGTCCTTCAGATCCCCGCGTTCCTGTGCAGGCAGACGGATTTGATCGCGGCGGCCGCACAAACCGGAAAAACAGTGAACATCAAAAAGGGTCAATTCATGGCCCCGGATCAGATGGCTCAAGCCGTCGAGAAAGTGCGAAGCACGGGCAACCAGCGCGTGCTGCTGACCGAGCGAGGCACCTTTTTCGGCTATGGCCGTCTGGTCAATGATTTCACGGCGATACCGTCCATGCAGGCCATAGCGCCCGTTGTGTTCGACGCGACCCACAGTTGCCAAATTCCCGGCGGGCTCGGGGATCAATCCGGTGGGTTGCGTGAGTTCGTACCGCTCCTGGCTAAATGCGGCGTGGCCGCCGGCGCTGACGCACTCTTTCTCGAAGTCCATGATCGGCCCGACGAAGCGAAGTCGGACGCAGCGACGGTGTACCCTTTGGATCGCCTCGAAGCATTGCTATTGACGTGCCTGCGAATCCGCGAAGCCCTGACACGTTGACGCCGAACATATCCCCCCTTAGAGTGCATTGCGACAGGGATGCGCGAAACTACTGTTGTTTGGTCGTTGAGCCGAGAACTGTAACATAATGATCAGCAAAGACTTACTGGATATCCTGGTGTGTGCGGCCTGTAAAAAGCCCCTCAAGCCTCAAGATTCGAAACCGGGCGAAAAGGTCGATGGTTGGTTGGCCTGCACGGGTTGCGGGCTGCGTTTTCCGATTCGCGACAATATCCCCATCATGCTGATCGACGAGGCTGTGCCCGCCGGGAAGGCTGGACCCCAATAAATTCTTCCATTGGGGCAATACCTACTGCACCCTCAAAATGTTTGCCATTATTTCCGACATTCATTCTAACCTCGAAGCCCTTCGAACGGTTCTGGCGGACATCGACCAGCGCGGGGTCAAGACGATTTATTGTCTCGGCGACATCATTGGTTACGGACCCGACCCGTCGGAGTGTCTCGACCTCGTTGCGAAGCGCGCGACCTGGAGCTTGTGCGGCAACCACGACCATGCCGTTTTTTACGAACCGGCGAATTTCAACGTCGCCGCGGAACGCGCCGCCTTCTGGACCCGCGCGCACCTGGAGGAGGAAACCGACGCAAAAAAGCGGAACGACCGCTGGCGGTTTCTCGGTTCACTTTCCCCGCGACACGAGATGGATGGGCTGCTTTTCGTCCACGGTTCGCCGCGAAAGCCGATCAATGAGTATTTGTTCCCCGACGACGTCTTCAGCTCGCCCCAGAAGCTCATGGCGAATTTCGAGCGAATGGAACAGATGACCTGCTTCTGCGGACATACGCACGTCCCCGGCGTCTTCGTCGACGATCCTTATTTCGAGCCGCCGGATGAGTTGGGCGACGATCATACGTTCACCATCGGCGACGAAAAGGTCATCATCAACGTCGGCTCCGTCGGCCAACCGCGTGACCGCGACCCCCGGGCGGCGTATGTCACCGTCAATGAGGATCAGGTGCAGTTCATCCGGGTCGAATACAACATCGACGCGACGGCTCGTAAGATCAAAGCGAACCCCCATCTCGACGATTTTCTGGGGACCAGACTCTACGAGGGCAAATGACCCCGCCGCCGACACGTCGCGCCAAGTGCTCTAACAACGCAGTTTTCGACGAGCAGCAGTGACACCGAGCCGATTGAGCAACGATGGAACC
>CAYMXF010000389.1:0-3333 GCA_964393935.1 uncultured Planctomycetaceae bacterium | reverse complement strand
TGGCACTGGCCATCGCCGCAAGTAGTTATCACTTTCACCCACGTCCGCATCTGGCGACGATCGCCCTGGCGGCCTGGACCTTGGGATTGTTCGCCGACGTCGAAGCCGGGCGGCGCTCGACACGTTGGCTGTTTGTGCTTCCGCCGGTCATCGTCCTCTGGACGAACCTTCACGGGGGGGCGCTGGCAGGAGTTGCGACCACCGTCCTTGTGCTTTTTGCCTGGGCGATGTCTTCGATTTGGCAGCGAGGTGGATCGGGCACCGCCAAGCCAGCGTTGTCGCCGACGCTCTGCATCACCCTTGCGATCCTCAGCGGCCTTGCGATGTTGGTGAATCCCTACGGTATCGAGATGGTTAAAGTGTGGCTGGCGCTCGGCACCTCGAAGGTTTTGCCCAAGGTCATCAGCGAGCACGGTCCAGTCGCGCTGGGCAGCATTGAAGGTGTCGCGCTTGCGTCAGTGGCTGCCGCGTATCTTTTCTTCCTCGCAGGATGCTTCGGCCGAGGAATTCGCGCGACGTGGCTCATCCCGCTGTTGTGGTTGCCGTTGGCCTTCATGCGGGTTCGTCACGGGCCACTCTTCGCCGTGACGTCGGCGGTGGCGATCGCCGAGATGGCCCGTGTGACCCGATCGATGGCGTGGCTCGCACGGTGGGGACAACCCATGATGGGCGCTCCGCCGGCCGGCCGGGCCTCACCGATTGCGATTGCTCTTTGCAGCGTCGTCGTCGCCGTCAGTTTCTTGCTTGAATCGATGGATATTCGTATACCAGTCGTCGGTGGAGGTTGGGCACGACTCGATACCAACTACTGGCCTATCGGAGCGACGCGCGTGGCCCATGCGTACATGGACGAACATCCCTCTCACGACCGGATTTTCAATGACATGCTCTTCGGCGGCTACCTCATCTCCGAGTTACCGCAGGCGAAGGTGTACATCGACGATCGCTGCGAACTCTATGGTGACTATTTTCTATTGCACTACATCGAAATCCTGAGAAGCCCACGGCAAATCGAGCAGGAATTGGCGGTACGTCAGATCGATCTTGTCTTGGTAAAACCCAATTCTCGAATAGCGGCTTACCTAACGGCGAGCGATGACTGGAGGCCGCTTTTCAAAGACGCCGCCGCCGCGCTCTTCGCGAAGCGACTGCCCGCGTCGCAGGTTGCAGGCCCGTTGGCAGAGAAATTATTGCCGCGACAATAACGCTCGGAGCGCGGGCGAATCGAGAAATCAAGACGGCTCCGCACATATCTGCGCCTTCACGCGCAAGTCCTGTCAAAGCAGAGGCAAGGATACTCGCGCAACAGCGTAAGACGTGGCTCAAGGTGTTCTCGGAGACAGGTCGATACGACACACGCGGAATAGAGCGTCCAAGACTATTCGACCGCGGGATTAAGAATAATTCGCCTCAGGTTCAGACCATGCACGCATCCGTCACGGTGGAGTATCAAGTGATGTCGAAGATTGAGTTGATCGGCCGCATCCGGGAGGTGAACCTCTCCGCACGTCCGGAATTCCTCGCCGCCTTTACCGAAGGCGAGCTGGCCGACTATCTTCGGCGGCTCAAAGGTGTCGATCTCGCCGGCGAGATCGTCGAACAACCCCTCCTTTTTGATTAGACGGTCACGTTCCCATTCATCGTCGCTCAACTATCACGTACAGAGCAGGTTAAAAGACCAGGTCTTTTATTTGCCATTCTCCTGTTGAGCGTCTACCATTATGGAGAGTGGTGTGGGGGCTATTTATGGCCCCTGAAACCAATTCACCGGCATTCTCCTATCGAGGGGCGGGTCATGTGTTGCGCAGGCTGGGAAAAGAAGTCGATCCTCCTCCTCTTCGTAACGGTGGTCGCCAGCGCGGCGAACTGTCCGCTTCAGCCGGGCCAGGACCTCTCTTCCCAAGGGCCCGGTTCCCAAGGGCCCAGTGGGAACGTTATCCTTCGGATAGAAAATCAGTCTGGTCTCCCAGCGGTCGTGACGGCGCGGTTTTCCATCGACGATAATCATGTCCGCGAAACGGTGAGGCGACTTGCTTCGGAAGGAAACGAGTCCATCGCGGAACTCTTGCCGACGCGGGCCCGAGTCCTGGAAGTCACCGCGGTTGTGGGAGAGGACTTCGCGGTGTCCACCAGCTCGCTGGTCCAGTCGGGCAGCCTGCTAAGAGAAGGCCGGTTTCTTTGGCAAGAAGACTTCGGTGAAGGCGACACGCTGGTCTTCGTGATCCCTCCGCCGGAAACACCGATACCGGAGTTGATCGACTGTAACTCCAATGGAATCATGGACGGCGTTGACATCTCCAACGGGACGAGCACGGATTGCAACTCGAACGGTGTCCCCGATGAATGCGACATCTGCGACGAGGGCATAGGCATCGGCATCCCCAATATCGAAATCACTCCATCCAGCGTCTCCGGCCCGGTGCTGATCGGAGGCGACGACACCGACGGTCATGGATATTTCGATCAAGGCGCGAATCAGTTCGGCTGGTCATACATCGAAAAAGCATTTGACCATCTGGGCGGACAGGTGCGGAACCGCAACAAGAGGGCGGTGTGTCTGGGTTGCAGCGGCCCACCGGCATTGGAGGCCTTCAAGTCCGGATTTGATCACTCAGTGCTTCCGGGTCAAGGCTGGGAGCGTAAGACCATCGTGGGCGAAGCGTCCATCGCCGACTTTTTCGACGGCGTGGGAGCCGTGACCATCGACAACACCGGTATCCTCTACCTGCCGACCAACGCGGAGAATATCAGCGGCGGCATCACGCAAAGCGAAATGGCGGTCGTCAATCAGTACGGGCTACGCATCCATTCGTACGTTGACGCAGGTGGCGGACTTTTTACGCACGACCAAGACACGGAATTCGGAGGCTTTGGTTGGCTCACGGCGATGTTGCCCGGTTTGGTGCGAAACGAGCCGGGCTTGTGCAACGACGTGATCTTGAACCTGACGGCCGAAGGATCAGCGGCCTTTCCGTCGCTCGACGACTCGATCATGAGCGTCGCGACTCCTTGGCACGGATGGTTCTCCGGTGATTTGGGGGATCTGCAAGCACTGATGACGGCGCCCTGCACCGAGGGCAACGTGGCCGTGATCATTGGCAGCCCCAGCGTGCCGATTCAGCAGTTTGCCATCCTAACGCCCTTCGCCGCCATAAACCCGCTCGGCGATCTTCATGTACTGACCGCGCAGATCGCCAACGAGTTGGACGAACCCATCGTCGGAACCTTGGTGACGTTCAACGTGGTGGACGGCCCCAACCAGGGCGTGGCCGGTCAAAGCACTACGGGGGCCAATGGCCGGGCCTCGTTCAGCTACTCCGGCAATGGCGGATC
>CAYMXF010000388.1:0-3339 GCA_964393935.1 uncultured Planctomycetaceae bacterium | reverse complement strand
GAAAGCAGATTGCCGCGCAAGCCCTCGGCGGAATACGGCCGGGCATCGATGCGGTTTCTCGACGAGGCGATTCGCGACGCCCGGAGCGGCGCGATCCAGGCGATGGTGACCGGCCCGATCAACAAGACGTCATGGCAAATGGCCGGCTACGACTTCGATGGACATACGGAACTCTTGGCGCGGCGGTTCAAAGCTCGTCGGGTGACGATGCTGTTCGTCGGCGGGCCGCTAAGAGTCGCGCTGGCGAGTATCCATCAACCGCTCTTCGAGTTGCGGAACTCGTTCACCATCGGGCTCGTCTTCCAGCCGATCGACCTGCTCCACCAGGCGCTACGAGAGTGGTTTGACCTCCCGCGACCGAAGATCGCCGTCGCCGCGCTGAACCCGCACGCCGGGGAAAACGGCCGGTTCGGCGACGAGGAGACGCGCGTGATCGAGCCGGCCATCGACATGGCCAGGAGCCACGGAATCGACGCGATCGGGCCGATCCCCGCGGATACGCTCTTTTGGCGCGCGGCCCAGGGAGAATTCGACGGCGTCGTTGCGATGTATCACGATCAGGCGTTGATCCCGGTGAAGCTTCTGGCTTTCGATCAGGCCGTCAACGTCACGCTAGGATTGCCGATCATTCGCACTAGCGTCGACCACGGCACCGCGTACGACATCGCCGGCAAGAACCGAGCCGACCCCGGTTCGATGAAGGCCGCGATCCGGCTGGCGATCGATCTCGCGCGGCGGCGGCGAATCCCGGCGGCATCGCCTCCCCCGGCGCTGGCCGATTGATCACCGGTCACGGCACGAGCGCGTCGACGAACGGTGGCGTGTCGGAGTCGTCGACGGCACCGTTGGCGCCCATGTCGGCGCAGCCGCAGTAGTCAGCCGGGCCCGCGAGGCCCAGCAAGCAGTTCACCTGCGACTGCACGTCCAACCCATCAACGACACCATCGTTGTTGGAGTCACCCAGCAGACCACAGGCGACGGATATGGAATAGGCCTGGCTGCCCGTGCAGCCGGAAGTGTCCGTGGCGGTCACGGTGAAGTTAAAGGTTCCCACTTGAGAGGCCGGCGTACCGGTCAGGTTGCCGCCGCTCGAAAGGGCAATCTGCGGAGGAAGGTTGCCGGCCGTCACCGCGAAGGTGAAAGATCCGTTCGCGCCGCTGGCGGTAATCGCCTGATTGTAGGGTTGACCGATCGTCGCCGCGGACAACGAAGGCGGCGCGAGACTGACGGTCGGGCAAGCGACGTTCAAGGCATAGGCTCGGTTGCCGGTACAACTATTGGCGGTGTCGGTCGTGGTGATCGTGAAGTTCGCCGTGCCGGCCGGGCCGGTGGGAGTGCCGGATAGGGTTCCAGAGGAAAGCGTCAACCCCGCGGGAAGACTGCCGGACGTGACGGCAAAGGTATAGGGTCCGGTCCCTCCAGACGCAGACAGTGCCTGGTTGTAGAACTGACCGACGGTCGCGCCGGGCAGCGAAGGTGGATCGACAGTGATCGTGGTGCACGCCGACAACGTGAACGTATACAGTTGGGACTCGGTCGGGGAATTCGCCTCATACACCTTCATGTAATAGTCACCGGTGCCGGACAACGCGACGTTGGAAAGTGTCTCGGCCGATCCGGCGGCCGTGGCATTGGCCGTGCCGAGGACCGTGACACCGTCGGTGCCGATGATGTCGACCGCAAGGTCGGCGATGGCCAAGCTGTTGACGCTTGTGCCGGCGGAGCAGCTCCCGTCGCCGTTTTGCGGGCCGCTGAGATAGGTCAAGCCCTGCGGGGTGACGGTCACGCGGGCCTGCATCGCGGAGTCGACGTGAAACTTGAAGAAGTCGGTTTTGGCGTTGGCGTCGATGCTGAGCGTGGAGCTGTTGGTGGGGCTGGTGCCGGCGGGAGGGTTGGGCAGCGGAGTTCCCTTGGTGATCGGCGTGCCGATCACAAGGGTGCCGATGTTCGTAGCGGCCCCGGCGGAGTCATTGCTCTCGCTCGGGTCGCCGTAGTGGCGCTGGCCCGCGCGAATTTCGTCAAGGCGCAAGCCGTCAAAGCCGGTATTAAGAAACGGCTCCATCAGCTTGGTGCCGCTGACCGGGCACACGTGTGAAATCCCTAACCCGTGGCCGTGCTCGTGCATGATGGTGTTGCGCAGGAAGCGGTTGACGTTGGAAGAAGATCCCCAGCTTTCAGACCGGTCCAGGACCATGTCGCCGTTCGCCGGGAAGTAGTTGTAGGCGAGGATGCCGCTGCCGCCGTCGATGTTGTGCATGGAAAGGCGGATATCGCCGCGGAGCCCGGCCGCGCCGCTGGAGCCCCAGACGGCGTTGTCATCCCAGTCATTCCCGCCGACCGTGATGCGCGTGTAGGTCACGCCGCAGAGTTGGGACCAGCGGTCGAAGCAGAGTTGGAACCGGTTGATCCAGGTGGCCCGGCCGCCTTGGGCCGCGAAGAGGGAGTCCAGTCGGGCGAACAAGTCGCTCGCAGTGGCAGCTTCGCCCACGCCGCCGGAGATGATTAGCCCATCCGGAACAAAGCTCCAAGTCAGCGCCCGCGGCGTACCCTGGGCGCCAGACCAGCGCCCACTGAGCTGGTAGCGCTCGATCGGATCGATCAATTCTTGTTCATTCACATAGGCCATCACATGCTCGTCGGTACCGGGCGCGAAACAGGCGGTCGCAACGCCGATGCTGGTGTCGCGAGGACCAAAGAACATCTTGTAAAACTCGAGCGATGGGCCGGGCCCGAACTCCATGTCGGCGCCAGGATTCGCAGAGGCGGAATGATCGCACGCATCTGAGAGCGGTGGGGCCGTACGATCCTGCCGAACACCTGCCGTCATGACGCGTCCGGCAGGAGAACATGCGCCGAGAAGAAAAACCAGGCCGAGGACGAACGGCCAATTCTTGCGATGACACGTTGCTTCGTTCTGCATAGATCGATTCTCCAGTTATATACGTTCACCGAGGTTGTCAGGTGTCGTCGTTGTTCTTCGCTCGGCCTCCATGCCGTTCGCCATTCTTTTTTTTACGGGCATTCCGTAATGCAAAAACACAACCTAAGTGACACGCCTTAAAGGCGGTTACCCTCGGTGTGTACGTGCACCGCGCGATTCACACCGTTTAGAAAAATTGGTCGCGTTAAAGAGACGGACCCCCGGGGAGTTGTCTTCCCGCAACCTGCACACAATCATTGTGACTGAAATGCCTTCTGAGATCAAGTATCCAGGCACACCAATTATGAATGAGGATTCTGTACCTCGGTCCGGTCTGCATCCGTGAACGCACGCCGATCCTTAGCACCCGCCGAACTGGAGGCAATCGACGATCGTTTGGACGTCCAAACCGTCCGTGA
>CAYMXF010000387.1:0-3340 GCA_964393935.1 uncultured Planctomycetaceae bacterium | reverse complement strand
CGATTCCCAAGGACGTCCTGGAGCGCCGCCCGACGAGCGAGCCCGCCGAGGACCTGCCCAAGGACGAGGACCCGGAGGTCGATCCGCAAATCGCCGCGGCGATGAACATGATGCGGATCAAGCTGCTGTCAAATCAGCCCTGGGCGCTGACGCCGCGTGCGTATCGCGCGGTTTCGCGGTCGGATGATAAAATTAAGGAAGCAGTAGACAAGTAATCGCGGCCGCCGCTGCCGACTCCATTTTCCATCAATAGAGAAGCCCATGGATTGCAATCCATGGGCTTCTTTTATAACGACGAATCTTTTCGGCCAAGGAGAAGGGAAACGCTTATGCCTTGCCCTTGAGTACGACCTTGACGCCGGCGCCTTCCAATTCCTTCTTGAGCTTCTCGGCGACTTCCTCACTCCGTTTGGGCGACCGAGACCGGGCCGCCGGGGTTCTTACTGTTCCTGGATCACCGATTGCGCGCCTTTGGAGCGCGGCCGACTTTCGTAGATAGCTCGGGCCTTGGCCTCCTCGCCGGTCAATACAGGAACGATCGAATCGCGATTGCGTTCAACTTTTCGTCGTATAGCTGTTCGCCCACATTGCCGGACTCAGCGAGTACGCCGCCAGCAGAATCGGCTATGAGTCCCCCAGGAAAGTAGTCGGCCGCGCGTGAGACGGCCATCGCCTCGTCCAGGTTATTTACGCCGGTCAGAGTTGCTCCAAAATCAAACAGGGCCGCACCGATGGGGCCGGCGTCATCGTACAGGTCAACCTTGATGATGACATGGACGTTGCGATCTTCCTGCTGAGCTTGCCCCGTCGCCCTGTATTTCATGCCGCTGAGCAGCGGATGCAATTGAGCGTCCAGACGGGCGCATAACGAGCCCGAATATCCAGGGTGTAGCTCGGTGCAGGGCGGTTGGTCGTCCACTCCGAGGGCGGGTCCAAGCAGAGTGACTAGCCGAGGATTGCCTTGGAATTCGGAAGGGGTTCCCGCTTCATCACAAATGAGGTGGCCAAGATAGCGGTGGGGTTGCTCCCTTGCGTAGATGTCCCAAATACCCACGAAGGAGGGACCTCTCGACGCGCCTTCGGGCTCCGGCGTCGGAACCACTGGACTGGTCGAGCACCCTGCGACAGCCGCTACGACAGCGATGGCGAGCGCTTGTCCAACACAATAAAGGGGTCTACCTATTCGCGACATTTCTCACCTCCTACTCTGGTCCGTCGTTCTCTCCAATACGCGCTGCCGGTTGATCGACGTCGTGTTGCAATGATTACGGGATAACTCAACCGCCTAGGGCGCTCTCCACAAAGAGTTGGATATCCTGTCCGTTGATGGCACCGTCGTCGTTCATGTCCCCGCGCCGTGGGCAGAGACAGGCGTCGCCTTTGCCGTCGTTGTCACAATCTTCCTGACCGGGGTTTGACACATTCGGGCAGTTATCGCACAGATCGCCGAGGCCATCGGCGTCCGTATCGTCCTGGCCGGGGTTGAAGATGGCGGGACAGTTGTCGCACGCATCGCCGTCGTCGTCGTTGTCGGCGTCAGCTTGGTTGGGGTTGGAGGTCGTTGGGCAGTTGTCGCACCCATCTTCAACGCCATCTCCGTCACTATCAACGAACGATTGATATTCATAGGCTCCCATATCTACAATGGGACAGGTGCCGTTGCCGGTGTTTGGTGCGGCCGGATCATCGCGAAAGCGCGGCAAGCCATCGAGGTCGGTCGTGACGCCTACGAGACCTGGCGCGTTGTTGTCCGCCGAATCGATGCACGGCGAGCCTGTATTTAGGTGCAGGTCGTCGCCAGCCGCGTTGACAAACAGCGGATCGGCGTCGACGTTGCCAGTACCCGCAAATCCTCCTTGAACATCGCTGTAGGTGACGGTCGGCACGGGGGCTTCGTGGGTGTAGCCAATGGCACCAGGCGTATTACCCCACAAAATGCAATTCTGAACACTCAAAGTACTATTGGCGTGCGCGGTCCATATCCCGCCCGCCCCATACAGGCCAGCCGAGTTCAGGCTGAACGTACAATTGACCAATGTCGCGTTGCCGCCATCGCGATTCGCCATCCCACCGCCGGCTCCAGCGAAACCTGCGACGTTTCCACTAAAAACACAGTTCGTCACAGACGGGCTACTAGCACGGTTAAAAATGCCGCCGCCATCACCTCCGCCAGTACCCTCTGAATGGTTTCCGATGAAGGTGCAGTTCCTAATGTCGGGGCTACAAAAGACTTCGATGTGAATGCCGCCCCCATAAGGATCACTTGTGTTTCCGCCAAAGATGCAGTCTGCAACAAGGGGTGCGCAATTGTGCGTGATCATCATTCCACCACCATTAGTGGCGTTGTTTCCGGTGAAGATGCAAGACTTGACCGTTGGGTGGCTTGGAGTGGCGCTACCATCCGTAGCGCTGCCATCGACGAGAATACCGCCGCCGTTTGTTTCATTGCCATTCCTAATGGTGAACCCCTGCGTTACCGACGCCACGGTTTCGCCGCTATGGAAGTAGAACCCGCGACCGCTTCCTTGGCAGTCGATGACGCAGGTGGCCGGGCCGTTTTCGCTACGTACTGTGATGGCCTTGCCCGCGTAATCCAAGTTCTTGTTGCCGGTGCCTGTGTAGGTGCCGTCCAGGACGATGATCTCGTCGCCAGCCATGGCCGCGTCGATGGCTTGCTGAATGGCATCAAAGGGGTGAGCAAGAGTGCCGTCCTCTAGGGGGTCGCTGATGGATGGATCGCCGGGGCCCGGATCCCCTGGTGCATCATCATCCACGTATCGCGTGGTCTGTGCCGAGCCTGTTGCCGCAATAAGAAGTAACACGCCCATCACGGTGCTCACGTCTATAATCCGGCTCAACGATGACATGACATTCTCCCTTCGCTTTGTATGGGAACCTCGGTGAGATAGAAGCGGTCGAACTTCGGATCGGCCGGTCAATACGATCGCCATCTCTCCCTTCGTCATTCGTTCCCACGGGTCGCAGAAAAATCTGGTATAATCGGCGCTTACTGGGGGGCTGGACCGTGCCGACCCATGGCCGAAACACACGCCTTGACTTATCTTCTCGACGCCGCTCGGCTCGGCGATGCCAGCGCCGCGGATCGGCTCTGGCAGGCCGTCTATCACGAACTTCGCGGCATGGCTCAGGCCGAGATGGCCAAGGAACACGGGCCGCGGACGCTCCAGCCGACGGCCTTGGTCAACGAGGCGTACCTCCGACTGATGGGCGGCGGCGAAGCCCATTTCGAGAACCGCAAGCATTTCTTCGCCGCCGCCGCAGAAGCCATGCGCCGAATCCTCGTGGAAGGCGCACGGAAAAGAGGAAGAAAAAAGCGCGG
>CAYMXF010000386.1:0-3344 GCA_964393935.1 uncultured Planctomycetaceae bacterium | reverse complement strand
GGACGCGCTGCTGCCGACGCTCGGCGGGCAGACCGGTCTGAACTGCGCGATGGAGGCGCACGAGCAGGGGATTCTGGCGCGATACGGCGTGGAGATGATCGGGGCCACGCCCGCCGCGATCGCCAAGGCCGAGGATCGAACGCAATTCAAGGAAGCGATGATCAGGATCGGCCTCGACGTCCCGGCCAGCGGAACTGCACATTCGATGGACGAGGCCCGCGAGGTGTTGCGGACGATTGGCCTGCCGTGCTGCATCCGCCCGGCGTACACGCTCGGCGGCGAGGGCGGCGGGTTCTGCGAGACAATCGAAGAGTTCGAGGTCATCGCCGCGCGCGGGCTCAAGTCGTCGCGAATCGGCGAAGTCCTGATCGAAGAAAGCCTGTACGGCTGGAAGGAGTTCGAGCTGGAGGTTATCCGCGACCGCAACGACAACGTCGTGGTCATCTGTTCGATCGAGAACGTCGATGCGATGGGCGTTCACACCGGCGATTCGATCACCGTGGCCCCGGCGCAGACACTGACGGACCGCGAATATCAGAAGATGCGCGACGCGGCCAAGGCGATCATGCGCGAGATCGGCGTCGATACCGGCGGCAGCAACGTGCAATTCGCGGTCGACCCGAAGACCGGGCGGCAGTGCATCATCGAGATGAACCCCCGCGTCTCGCGCTCCAGCGCCCTGGCCAGCAAGGCGACGGGCTATCCGATCGCCAAGGTCGCGGCGAAGCTGGCAGTCGGTTATACGCTCGACGAGATTCCCAACGACATTACCAAGAATACGCCGGCGAGTTTCGAGCCGGTGATCGATTACTGCGTAGTGAAGATTCCGCGGTGGACCTTTGAGAAGTTCCCCGAGGCGGATGAGACGCTGACGACGCAGATGAAGAGCGTCGGCGAGGCGATGGCGATCGGGCGGACCTTCAAGGAGGCGTTTCAAAAATGCATCCGCAGCATGGAGATTCAGCGGCCGGGGTTCGGGTTGGATAAGAACGACCGTTGGCTGCGCGCGGCGCACCGAAAGCACGCCGGCGGTGACGTCAATGCGTATCGCAGCCTCGAACGGCGCGAGGAGGAGGATGAGGCGGAGTTGGTTGGAGTAGGTGTGAAGGCTGTAGCCGGCGCTTCCTCAAGCCTCAAGTCGGAGATCGGCCGTGGCGGAACCCAAGCCCCAAGCCTGCTCCTCGGCAGCCGACTCGGTGAGGCGCCGCCGGACGTGGACGAATCATCCGCGACGCACTGGCCGATCGATCCGCAGGCGTTGCGGATGAAGTTGAAAAAGCCCTGCCAGGGACGGCCGTATTACATTCGCTATGCGTTCAAGCTCGGTTGGACGGTCGAACAAATCCACGAATTGACGCGGATCGACCCCTGGTTCTTGGATCAGATGCAGGAGCTGGTCGAGTTCGAGGGCGAGTTGCTCTCGCACGCGGCGCAGGTGCGCTCTGCGGCGACGCACGGCGGCGTGGGACTCGGCGCCGATCTGCTCAAACGCAGCCGGATGCTCGGATACAGCGACCACCAGCTCGCGCAGGCGTTGCAGGCGGAGGAACTCGCAAATCCAGATCTGGCGAGCCGGGAAGATGGCAGCGGTTTTCGAATGGTGGATACGTGTGCGGCCGAGTTCGAGGCGGCGACGCCGTATTATTACTCGAGTTGTGAAGAGCCTGCGATTCGAGTGGAAGGCGGCCGCGTGGTCCGGCACGTAGAACAGGAGTTGCGGATCGATGCGCAGCCGCACGTCGTCGTGCTCGGCGGCGGGCCGAATCGTATCGGCCAGGGAATCGAGTTTGACTATTGCTGTGTTCATGCGGCGATGGAGGCGCGGCGGCTCGGATTCCGAACGGTCATGATCAACTCAAACCCCGAGACGGTCAGTACGGACTATGACACTTCCGACGTGCTCTTCTTCGAACCGCTGACGCACGGCGATGTGGTCCGCGTCCTGCGCGCGATCGCCGAGCGCGGGCAGATTCAGGGCGTCATCGTGCAGTTCGGCGGGCAGACGCCGCTGAATCTTGCCGAGGGCCTCAAACGAGCCGGCGCGCCGATCATCGGCACGCCCCCGGAATCCATTCACATGGCGGAGGACCGCGACGAGTTTCAGAAGATCCTCAACGACTTAGGGCTTCGTCAGCCTGAAAGCGCCGCCGCGCGCGACGTGAGCGAAGCGCGACGGATCGCGTCAAGACTCGGTTATCCGGTGCTGATCCGCCCGAGTTACGTCCTGGGTGGCCGGGGCATGGAACTCTGCAACAACCAGACCGACCTCGACCGTTATGTCGAGAAGGCGTTTGCGGCGTCTGATCGTGTCGCCGCCGGGGCGGCCGTGCATCCGGTGCTCATCGACAAGTTCATCCTGGACGCAACGGAGATCGACGTTGACGCCGTCGCCGACTATCGCCATCCGAACGATCCGCGCGGCGATTGCGTCGTCTGCGGGATCATGGAGCACATCGAGCAAGCCGGCATTCACAGCGGCGATAGTTCGTGCGCGATCCCGCCGCACTCGATTTCACCGGATACGATCCAAGAACTCGAGCGGCAAACGCAACTTCTGGCGAAGCGATTGGGCGTGTGCGGTCTGATGAACGTGCAGTTCGCCATCACCGACGAGTGTGTTTACGTTCTGGAAGTCAATCCGCGGGCCTCGCGAACGGTTCCTTTCGTGAGCAAAGCGACGGGAGTGCCTTGGGCCAAGGTCGCGACGGCGGTCATGCTCGGCCGATCGCTGCGCGACGTACTGTGGGACCGCGGCGTCGGTCGGCGGATTCGCCCGATGATGACGGCGATAAAAGCCCCGGTCTTTCCGTTCAACAAGTTCCCCGGTGTCGATGCCACGCTCGGCCCGGAGATGCGAAGCACCGGCGAGGTGATGGGCATCGACGATTCGTTCGGCCTGGCCTATGCGAAGGCGGCGATCGCCACTCGCTTGTCGCTGCCGACGTCCGGCAATGCGCTCGTCAGCGTCAACGACCCCGACAAGCCGCGCGTCATCCCCATCGCCCGAGAGCTGCGCGAGCTGGGCTTCAAGCTCTTCTCGACGGTCGGTACCCACAAGACGCTCAAGGATGCGGGGATCGATTCCGTCGTCGTCTCCAAGCAGGCGGGCGCTCCCGAGGGCTTTCTGCTCGACCTCATCAACAATGGCGTGCTCGATCTTCTCGTCAATACGCCGGTTCACTACGGCGCGGCGTGGGAGGAGGGACGTTGGAGGGCGGCCGCCGTCGCGCGCAATGTTCCGCTGATTACCACGCTCGCGGGGGCGCAGGCGGCGGTCTCGGCGATCCGGGCGATGAAGGCGCGCGGCCCCCAGAAAGCATTGTCCGTAAGAGCGCTGCAAGATT
>CAYMXF010000385.1:0-3387 GCA_964393935.1 uncultured Planctomycetaceae bacterium | reverse complement strand
CTGAAGCTGCGGATGGCGGCGGAAGAAGAAGTGATTTGATACTCGGGAACGGCGAAGCGATAAACGTCGACCTGAACGTCGACCGTCCAATTTTTTTCATGGATGAATCGCACGGTCGCCTGACGCTGGATCGTGTGCAGCGAGGCTTCGCCCAGGCTGTAGCGATCGGCGACATCCTGTCGCCAGGGTTCGTGCCACTGCTTGCTCGTCGTCGGAAACGTCGTGATGACGCCGGCGGTGCGGTCCTGCCGGTCGGGGCGGAAGTCGTGCTTTTGCAGGACGGCGAGCGCGGAGTCCCAGACGGCTTGGATGTCTTCATCCCTGATTGTGCTTGCCGTGGGCGCATCCGGTCGGGCCGGACGTTGACAGCCGGTCGCCGTCGCCGCAAGCACAAGAAACGTCGTCCCGAGAATAAGGAAGGTGCGAGAGAGGATTCTCGCATTAGCGTAAGAAAGGAATCTCGCGCTCGCGTTAGGTGCGAGAAAGGATTCTCGCACCAGCGTGAAGGTGCGAGAAGAGATTCTCGCACCAGCGTGAAGAATCGCACCGATCATTCGCGTCCATGGTTGCATAGGACTACCATACTATCTCGTATGATCGGACGGTCAAGGAAGCCGAAAAGCGGCAGGCTTGCGATCGTTCTGAGGGTGTATCTATGCGATTTGGATTCAGGCAAACCGCAGGCGTCGAGCGTCTTTTAGGGGCGGGAGTGTTCTCGGCGCTCCCTTACGGTCGCGGCTCTGATCGGTGTACCGGCGCCGCTCCTCGGCTTTCATACATTTTCACCGCCATCGCCACGCTACTCTTCGCGCCGGCGGCGCCTGTTGCGCTGGCCGAGCCGCCCTCCAAGCCTCCGGCGGGCGTCAAGTATCCCGACGGCGAAGAGGAGTGGTACGTCGTCAAGCTTCAGGACGCCAAGTGCGGCTATATGTCGTCCATAGCCAACCGCGTGGGCGACGAGATTCATACCAAGGTTCACATGAGTTTCGAGATCGCGCGGGCCGAGGCGCGCGTCAAGATCGCGATGGATCAGAGTTACCGTGAAGGGCTGGACGGACGGCCGTTGGCCCTCGATTACGAAGCCACGATGGGGCAAATGCCGATCCGTTACGCCGGCGAGGTCAAGGACGGGCGGCTGACACTCACGACGAGCCAGGCGGGCGCTTCCCACAAGGAGACGTTCGATTTCGATCCCGAGATCAAGTTCGCCTGGGGACAGGTGCTCGAACAGCGCCAGCGCGGGCTCAAGCCGGGCACGGAGTTTACCGTCAAGACATACGAACCGAGCCTCAAGACCGACGGGCCCTTGAGCATGACCTTCAAGGTGCTGGGCAAGGAGAAGATCGACGTCGGCGGAAAGAAGCAGGACGCCTATCGGGTTAGCGCCACGATAGAGCTAAAAGGTTTTCCGCTCACGACGGAATCTTGGGTGGACGAAGAGTGCACGCCGATCATCACGACGTTCGACATGAGCATCGCCAAGGTCACGATGGTCCGCTCGACGAAGGAAGAAGCCCTGAAGGACGCCGCACCGCCAGAGCTTTTCATCAGCACGTTCGTCCCGGTGCAGAAGCGGATCGATCCGTCGGCGAAGGAAGTGACGCTGCGGCTGCGATTGCCGTCGGACGACAAGAGGAAGCTGCCGGACCTGCCGAAGACGGGGATGCAGACGTTTAAGCGCGTGAGCGACCACGAAGGATTGCTGACCATCCGGCGCATCAATTGGGACAAGCTGCGTAAGGCCGCCGCGAGCGAGCCGCCTTCCGAACTGCGCGAATACCTGCGATCGTCCACGATGCTGGACCTCAACGACGGGCGGATCAAGAAGCTCGCGCGACGGGCCGTCCGCGGCGCGAAATCGCCGGCGGACAAGGCCGACGCGCTGCGGAAGTTCGTCACCGACTACGTCGAGGACAAGAGCCTGGACGTGGGTTTCGCCTCGGCCTCCGAGGTCGCGCGCAATAAGAGCGGCGATTGCACGGAGCACGGCGTTCTCTTGGCGGCGCTGGCGCGGGCGGCCGGGCTGCCCTCGCGCGGCGTCAGCGGGATCATCCAAATACCAAGCGGAATGGGCCAGCCCGGCAAAAGCGCATTTGGCTATCACATGTGGACGCAGGTCAACATCGGCGGCCAGTGGGTGGACATCGACGCGGCCATGCGCCAGACGGACTGCGACCCGACGCACGTCGCCCTGTCGCTCTTGCCGCTGAATGACGAAGGCATCCTCGACTCCATCGCAACGATGCTGCCGCTATTGGGCCGGTTGCAACTCGAAGTCGTCGACGTTAGAAAATGACCGCGCCGGCCGACGAACTCAATTGCCAATGCAATAGATATGGTCTCGGCCGCGAATGAAAAGTTGCCCGTCGGAAATCGCCGGCGTGGCCATGCAGACTTCGTTCATGGAGTTGCCGGCCAGAATCTTGAACGAGTCGCCCGCCTGGAAGACGAATACGTCGCCCGCTTCGTTGACGAAATAGAGGCGATCCTCCGCGGCGACGATGGAGGCGGAGAATTGGCCGGCGCCTTTGATTCGTTCGCGATAAAGCTGCTTTCCGTTTCGCGCGTCGTAGGCCGCCAAGATGCCGTTGTCGCTCGCAACGTAAAGATTCGACCCCAGCACCAGCGGCGTGGGCATGTACGAGCCATTCTTCGGCTGCCACCAGACGAGCCCGTTGGGTAGTTTGTCGTCGTTGCCCTTCGGCGTCAGGTCGCCGCGGGCATCCGCGCGGATCGCATAGATCGGGCTGCGGCCGTGACCGTTGGTGAGGTAGATCATGTCCTTGACGACCTGCGGCGTGGGCACGGGGCAATCGCCGCCGCCGTGGAGCGTCCACAAACGCTCGCCGGATTGCAGGTCGTAACCGGCCATCTGCTTGTAGCCGTTGCAAATAATCTGCGCGTGCCCGCCGCACTCGACGATGCTTGGCGTACACCACGTCGTGACTTCCTCGCGCTTGACGCGGCGAAGCTCGCGGCCGGTCTTGACGTCGAGGCTCGCCCAGAAGGCGGTGTTGGAGGCATCGCATTGGACGATGACCTGACCGTCATGAATGATCGGCGAATTGGCGCAGCCCCATTCCAGACCGGACTCCAGACCGGGCGCGTCAGACGGGCCGCATTTCAAAACGCCGAGGTCCTTCTGCCACAACAGTTTTCCGGCAACGTCGTAACAGTACAGACCCTCGGAGCCGAAGAAGGCGACGACGTGCTTGCCGTCGGTCGCGGGCGTGCTGTTGGCGTGCGTGGCTTTCATGTGCCGCTTGGCTTTGGGAATGCCGGTGTGTGCGTCGCGCTGCCAGAGGATACGTCCGCTTTTTTTGTCCAGACAAAGGACTTTCCACGTCCAGGGGCCGATTTCCGCCGCGGAGTCGCCGGTGCCGTTTA
>CAYMXF010000384.1:0-3407 GCA_964393935.1 uncultured Planctomycetaceae bacterium | reverse complement strand
AAGCGCGGCATCGACAAGGCCGTCCAGATCGCCGTCGATCAGATCGCCAAGATGTCCGTCAAGGTCAAAGGAAACTGGAGCGACATCGCCAAGGTCGGCACCGTCAGCGCCAACGGCAACGAGGAGATCGGCAAGATGCTCGCCGAGGCCCTCGAAGAGGTCGGGCCTGAAGGCGTCGTGACCGTCGAGGAAGGCAAAAGCCTAGAAACCGAGAAGAAGGTCGTCGAGGGCATGCAATTCGAGAAGGGCTACATCTCGCCCTACTTCATCACCGACGCGACGGAGATGGAGTGCGTCCTGGAGGATGCCTATATCCTGATCTACGAGAAGAAGATCGGTTCTCTCCGCGACTTCCTGCCCCTGTTGGAAAAAATCGCCACGTCTTCGCGGCCACTGCTCGTCATCGCCGAGGACGTCGAAGGCGAAGCCCTTGCGGCGCTGGTGGTCAATCGGCTACGCGGCATCCTCAAGGTCTGCGCCATCAAGGCCCCCGGCTTCGGTGACCGCCGCAAAGCCATGCTCGGCGACATCGCCGTTGTGACCGGCGGCGAGTTCATCAGCGAGGATCGCGGCCTGAAGCTCGAGAACATCGAGATGGGCCAACTCGGCCGCGCCAAGAAAATCGTCATCGACAAGGACAACACCACGATCATCGAAGGCGCCGGCAAAAAGAGCGAGGTGAACGCCCGGGCCGATCAGATTCGCGCCCAGATCGAAAAGACGACCAGCGACTACGACGGTGAGAAGCTCCAAGAGCGCCTGGCCAAGCTGACCGGCGGCGTCGCGGTGATCCGCGTCGGCGGCGCGACGGAGATCGAGGTCAAAGAGCGAAAGGACCTCGTCGATGACGCCTTCCACGCGACCAAGGCTGCGGCGGAAGAAGGCATCGTGTGCGGCGGCGGTGTCGCGCTCCTGCGTTGCATCGGGCCCATCCTTGCCGCGGCGAAGAATGCCCACGGCGATGAGAAGACCGGCATGACGATTATCGCCCATGCCCTCGAATCCCCGGCTCGGCAGATCGCCGACAACAGCGGGAAGGACGGCGCGGTCGTGGCCGCGGAGATTCTGGAGAACAAAGGCAACTACGGCTTTGACGCCCGGCGCGGCGAGTTCTGCGACTTGGTGAAGGCCGGCATCATCGACCCCGCCAAGGTCGTGCGCAGCGCCCTGCAAAACGCCGCCAGCGTCGCCGGCGTCATGCTCATGACCAACGTGATGGTCACGGAGCTGAAAGACAAGGACAAAGACCAGGAGATCCCCGGCGCTGTCCGATAAGAAGGATATGGACGTCTGCTTCAATCGGGACGGGCGGGGGCTCGTCCCGATTGTCATTTAGGGCCGCGCCGGTCGACCCTGTAGAGATCGACGGCGCGACATCAGGGCGATGGCAGCGAAGGTGGCGCAAAAACGCGACTTCTACGAAGTGCTCGGTGTCAGCCGTGAGGCCACCCCCGACGAGATCAAGCGCGCCTATCGCCAGGCGGCGATGAAGTACCATCCCGATCGGGCCAGCGACGATCCCGAGTCCGAACGGAAATTCAAGGAAGCCGCCGAGGCCTACGAGATCCTCGCCGACCACGAGAAACGCAATCGCTACGACCGCTACGGCCACGCGGGTCTGAGCGGCGTCGCCGGCCACGACTTCTCCAGCATGAGGCCGGATGACATCTTCAGCGTATTTGGGGACATCTTCGGGGACATCTTGGGCATGAATTTCGGCGGCCGACGGGACGCCGGTGTCGATCTCCAGACCGAGCTGGTCCTCTCTCTCGCCGAGGTCGCCAAGGAAAACGAGCGATCCCTCGAATTTACTCGAAGCGACTACTGCGATCGATGCAGCGGAAAAGGGGCCGAGCCCGGCACAAAGATTCATACCTGCTCCACTTGCGGCGGCTACGGCCAGGTCGAGCGCGCCAGCGGCATGGGGTTTTTCTCCACTCGCGTCGTCACGGTCTGTCCAGACTGCCGCGGACGAGGCAGTTCGTTCAGCAAAGCCTGCAAAGATTGCAAAGGCTCCGGCAAGATGCCCAAGCATCGAGTCGTCACGGTCAAAATTCCCGCAGGCATCCACGACGGACAAATGATCCGCCTTCGCGGTGAAGGCGAGCCCGGCGAGCAAGGCGGCTCGCGCGGCGATTTGCATTGTTACGTCCGCGTCCAGGAACATCCGTTCCTGCAGCGCCACGGCAACGATCTGCTTTGCGAAGTGCCGATCACGTTCACGCAGGCGTCGCTGGGCACGCAGTTGGAGGTGCCAACGCTCAGCGGCAAGGTCGAAGTGACCGTTCCACCGGGTACGCAGAACGGCGAGATGTTCCGTCTGGCCAAGATCGGCCTGCCGGACATCCGCTCACGCCGCACGGGCGACCAAATCGTCCGCGTGCAGATCGAAATCCCACGTCGGCTCAGCAAGCGACAGGAAGAGTTGCTTCGTGAATTCGTGAAGACCGAAGACAGCCAGGTCCTACCGGAAAGCAAGGGTTTCCTGGAGAGGCTCAAGAAGTTTTGGAGCAATTTGGGTGAGTGACGACACGACCGTCTCGCAAGAATGATGCGCCACAAGAAAGACAACATCTCCGTCGCAACGCCCGAGGATGTCGCTCATTATGCGCCGGACGCCGGTGATGCAGTTGCTCAGGCTCCCTCGCCGGAAACGCCGGCCGCGACCGCCGATCAGCCGGTCGAGACGCTGGAATCGCTCCGCGCAGAGCGCGACCAGCTTAAGGACAAGCTCCTCCGCGCACAGGCGGAGTGCGCGAATATCTCCAAGCGATTGCACCAGCAACATGGCGAGGCGCTGAAGCTCGCGGGGATGCAGCTTGCCCGCGAACTGCTGCCCATCGTGGACAACTTTGAGCGTTCGCTGGCCGGCCTACAGACCGATCCGGGCGGCGAATCGCTCGTCGCGGGCATCAAGCTCATCGCGGACCAGTTTGCCAAAGTCCTCCGCGATCACGGCGTCGAATCGATCGAAGCCGTCGGCAAGCCCTTTGATCCGACGTACCACGAAGCGCTCATGTCCGATCCGACCTCGAACCTCCCGCCGGGCACCATCACGAGCGAGCTTCAGCGGGGCTATACGATGCACGGCCGCGTCCTGCGGCCGGCGCGGGTCACCGTCGCGGCTGAGCCATCCGAACCAGCGAGCGAATCTTAAGCGGCTCGAATAGGAATCACCGATGCCGACGTACGAATACGAGTGCAAGACGTGCGGAACGGTGTTCGACGTCTTGCAGTCGATCAAGTCGTCCCCGCTGCGTAAGTCGCGCTGCGAGAAATGCGGCGCCGTCCGGCCCGTCCGCCGGCTGATCAGCACCGGCGGCGCGATCCTCTTCAAAGGCTCCGGCTTCTATCAAACGGACTATCGCAGCGAAAGCTACAAGGAAAAGGCCAAGTCCGAGAGCCCT
>CAYMXF010000383.1:0-3421 GCA_964393935.1 uncultured Planctomycetaceae bacterium | reverse complement strand
GCGGGCGTCTATGGAAGATAGAGTGGACGTGGCATCGGCTTTGAGCCTGGAGGATATCGACTGCCGGCTCATCGAGGCGGCGCAGCGGGGAGAAAGGTCCGCGCTGGACGCCCTCGTACGGCGTCACGACCACTGGGTTCGGAGCGTGGTCTACGCGACGATCGGCAACTCGTGGCTGGTCGACGACATCGTCCAGCACGTGTGGACCCGGGTGTGCGAACAGATCGGCAGCCTGATCGAGCCGGCCCGTTGGCGAGGCTGGCTCTACACGATGGCCCGGAACGCGGCCATCGACGCCGGCCAAAAGGCCGCCCGCGATCGGAAGCGGTGGACGTCGGCCGAGTTCGCTGAACTTGCCGGCGACCGCCAGTTGGATCCGGCACGATCGGTCATCCGCGACGAGCAGCACCGTCGAGTGCTTAGTGCGGTCCGGGGGTTGCCAGCGATTTATCGGGAGCCCTTTATCCTCCGCCACATGGAGGATTGGAGCTACGCCCAGATCGGCGAAGCCCTGTCGCTCCCGGTGGACACCGTCGAGACACGACTGGTGCGTGCAAGAAGACTTTTACGATCGGCATTGGCCGATCTGGGTACGGCCGAGAAGGCAAAATCATGAACGCGGAGTTTGACATCCCAACCGGCGTTGACGAGCGAACCGAGCGTCTCATCTGCCGGTCGCTCGATAGAGAGTTGACGACCGACGAGCACGCGGAGTTGGGCAGCCTACTCCGGACAAATCCGGCGGCCCGGCAGCTTTTGGAAGAATACGGACGAATCGATCAACAGACGGTTCACGCCCTACGACGAGATTTTGAGAGCGCGAAGACGGTAGTCGCCGCTGGTCGGTTCCGCGGCATTCGGCTCGCCGCTGCGGGGGCCGTTTTGGCGGCGGCTGCCGTCGTCGCGCTCTCCTTCCTGCCAAATATCTGGTCCACGGGCACCGGCACGGGTTTGGCGCCGGCCCATCGAGTCGCGGTTCAGCCGACCATCGGCCGACAGACGCCTGGCGGTCCGCAACAGTTCGTCGATTATCGCGAGGATGATTACCTACCCCAGCGCCGCCAGCGGGACGTCATTCGCGACCTGATCGGCGTGCGGGGCAAGAACCAGAAAAACCAGGATGTGATCTATATTTTTGAAAGGAACACCCAGTCCACGAGGATCACTCCTATATCGGGCGACTTTTGATCGCCGCGATGCGCGAGTCTGTACAGGAATTTCCGGATTCCAGGCGGGCGATACCGGCTGGATTGGCCGGGACCCCGAAAAGGAGTTTGAACATGCTATCACTTCCCTTGCTATGGCTGCTTTCCCTGGGCCTGTCGTTTCCGACGGCGGTACTCGGCGTAGCCGACAATCCGCCCGCCGACCCACAAACCCATTCGTTTGTCTGGGTGAGCGATGATGAAACAGCGCTTCCTGGACAATCCAGCCACATGTTTCTTCACAAGTTGGGCGACGACGAGGATGACGACGCCGATGACGCCGGCGCTAAGGCCGGCGACATTCAAGCGGGCGGGCCCTGGCTGGGCATTCAGTTCGGCCCGGTCCCCAAGCCGTTGGCCTCGCATCTGAAGGTCCAATCCGACGTGGGGCAGATGGTCCTCAACGTGGCCGAGAGTTCGCCGGCCGATACCGCGGGTCTCCAGCAGTTCGACGTGATCACGCAGATCGACGGTCAGGACATTCCCGCGAAAATCGGCGAGTTTCTCGACAAGGTCCGCGCATTCAATCCGAACGAGACGCACACCTTCACGATTCTCCGCGGCGGTCAGCAGACGCAGTCCACGATTACCGTCGGCACGCGACCGGACGATCTCTCGTCCACCAAGTACAAGCATGAGACGGCGATGGAGGACCTTGCCGAAGGCAAAGTCTTCGGCCGATGCGGCATGTTGGAGAAGGACGACCAGGGCAATTGGATGTTCAAGGGCTTCAACATGAAGGACCTGCCCGACGTCTTCCATGCGATGCCGGACGTCGGCGACCTGGACTTTAACTTTAACATCGCCATTCCAGGCCCCGGCGGTAACGGTCACCAAGTCTTTGTTTACAAGGACAAGGGCCGGACCCTGAAAATCAATCGCGAAAAGGACGGCAAGATCACCGTCACTCGGACGGAGATGGACAACGGCAAATCGAATACGACCACGACGACCTACGACAATGAGGACGATCTCAAGGCGAAGGATGCGGACGCCTATGAGCGGTTGAAAAGCGGGCCGGTGATGATCGGGCCCGGCAACCTCCCTCACGGCATGGGTCTGTTCGTGCCTCACCCCTTGGATAAGGACAGCCAAGAATGGCAGGACCTGATGAAGAACTCCGGGGAAGCGATGAAGGGGTATGAGGATACGCTGCGCAAGATGACCGAGCAGCATCCGGGAATGGGCTTCGGCGCCCGCAAGCCGAGGACGAGTTTTGAGGCGACACCGGACGGCAAAATCCGCGTGACGATCCAACAAGGCGAGTACGGACTGGTCGAGAATTATGACAACGCGGACGCGTTGAAGGCGGCGAGACCCGATCTCTACAAGAAGTACGAGAAGTTCCAGCGGAAGACGGCTCCGAAGGACTCCGGCCGCTAGATGTGGCACAGGCTATCAGCCTGTGGAGCCTGTAGCCTCAAGCCCCAGGTCTCAAGCCTCAAGCCTTTTTACTCGACTCCCACTCCACCCACGCTGTCGTTCATGCGTCTCACCGGCGAATGGGCGACAGCGAGAACAGCCGCGATCGACGGTTTGGCCGAAATGGCCGCATCGTCGAGAGCGGCTGTTTCATTTCCGCCGCGGCGGATCTTCGATTTAAGCGGTCTCGAGGCGGCCCTCTTTGATGAGATAGTTCCGGCCGCAGCGGGCGCAAGCCGCACGGTCCGCCCCGGCGGATCTTCGAGTTGTTGCCCGCCGCGGCGGATCTTCGACGTGCCCAAGCCGCTCGCCGCATTCGCACATCCAACCCGCCTGTCGCGCCGGGACGCCGAGCATCAGCGCATAATCCGGTACGTCGTTGGTCACGACCGCCCCGGCGCCGATGAAGCAGTGGCGGCCGAGCGTATGGCCGCAGACGATCGTCGCGTTGGCGCCGAGGGTGGCTCCCTGCCGCACGAGCGTTTTGCGGTAATGCTCCGTCCCCCTTTGCGGATACTTCGAGCGCGGATCGGTCACGTTGGTGAAGACCATCGACGGGCCGCAGAAGACGTGGTCCTCCAACTCGACGCCTTCATAGACCGAGACGTTGTTCTGAATCTTGACGTGATCGCCGATGCGGACGTTGCAGGCGACGTTGACGTTCTGACCGATGGAGCAATTCTTCCCGATCCGCGCGCCGGATTGGACGTGCGAGAAATGCCAGACCTTGGTGCCGGCGCCGATCTCGACGCCGTCGTCGACGTAACTGGAGGGGTGTACAAAGTAGTCCTTAC
>CAYMXF010000382.1:0-3432 GCA_964393935.1 uncultured Planctomycetaceae bacterium | reverse complement strand
GAGGCGATCGAGCAGGGTAAGATCGGCCTGGAAGACTCCATCAAGCAGTTCGAGGAGGGCATGTCCCTCATACAGCACTGCCGCACCGTCCTGTCCGACGCGGAACTAAAGATTCAGCAGCTTCAGGCCTCCGGCGAGAGCGGCATCTCACCGTCCCCAAAAAGCGCGGGCACTCCCGAGTAGATCGATCGCGGCCGCCCATCGAGCGCGCCGCTTTTTTTGAAAGTTCGATCCACGAAGCCGGACATCGCAACGTCACCCGATTTCCGCTACAATGAATTGCCATACCGGGATTCGGAACACGCCCTTCGTTGCGGCGGGCCGGGTTCGGGTCGCGTCAGAGTAAGGCTCAATGCAGGTTGCCGTCGCCGACGATTTCCACGCCGTCCTTAGCGATACCTCCGCAACGATTGACGCGGCCCTTCGTGGCTATCTGCACCAATACGCTGGGGCCTCGCCGCGATTGATGGAGGCGATGCGTTACAGCTTGGACGCCGGTGGCAAGCGGCTGCGACCGACCTTGGTCCTCTGGTGCTGCGAACTCTGCGGCGGCGAAGCGGCGGCGGCGATGCCCGCTGCGCTGGCCGTCGAGTGTATCCATACTTTCAGCCTGATCCACGACGATCTTCCCGCGATCGATGATGACGATTTTCGCCGTGGCCGGCCGTCGAATCACAAGAAATTCGGCGAAGCCGCCGCGATCTTGGCCGGCGACGCGCTACTGACTCTCGCCTTCGAGAATCTCTCACGTGATGTTGACGACGCGGAATTGGCCGTTGCCTTGATTCGCGAACTCTCCGAAGCCACTGGGGGTCGCGGCCTGATCGGCGGCGAGATCGCGGATTTGGAGGGCGAGACGAAAGCGCCCAATGCCGACACCGTCGCACGCATCCACGCCGCCAAAACGGCCCGTCTATTCCAGGCGGCTTGCAAGCTTGGCGCAGTCTCGGCCGGCGCGGACGCTTCGCAGATATCGGCCCTGAGCGGTTTCGGCCACGAACTCGGCATGGCCTTCCAGGCCGCCGACGATTTGCTCGACGTGACCGGCAGTTTTGAGAATATGGGCAAGCCTGTCCAAAAGGACGAAACCGCCTGCAAACAAACTTACGCCCGAGCCGTAGGTATGGAAGAGGCTCGGCGCATCGCGGCGTCGCACAGCGATCGAGCCATCGCCGCCCTATCGCCCTTCGGCGACCGCGCGGCGCGGCTCGTCGCGCTGGCGCGCTACGTTATCGAGCGAGAACGCTAAGGCAAAGAATAGCGAACGGATTCGAACAACCATGAAGAGCATACTACCCACGCTGAAGTCCCCCACCGAATTGCGCCGTCTATCCCGCGAGCAGCTTCTTCAGCTCGCCCAGGAGATCCGCGAGCGCATCATCGGCGTCGTCGGCAAGAACGGCGGTCATCTCGCGAGCAACCTCGGCGTCGTCGAGCTGGCGATTGCCTTACATTACTCTTTTGAGTTTCAGCACGATCGCCTCCTCTGGGATGTCGGCCATCAGGCCTATCCGCACAAGCTCCTGACCGGCCGCAACGAGCGCTTCGACACGCTCCGCAAGGCCGGCGGCGTCAGCGGCTTTCCCAATACCGACGAGAGCCCCTTCGACCTCTTCAACGTCGGCCATGCCGGCACGGCGATTCCCACGGCCGTCGGTCTGGCTCGCGGCGCGTCGGCGCTCGGAGAAGACCGCCGCGTCGTCGCTGTCGTCGGTGACGCCAGCATCTTCAACGGCGTCGCCTTCGAGGGGCTCAACCAGGCCGGTACGCTCCGCCGCCAGCTTCTCGTCGTCCTCAACGACAACTCGATGGGCATCGCTCCCACGCAAGGCGGCATGGCCGAATACCTCGCCAAGTTTCGCGTCAGCCCCGTCTATGAAGAACTCAAACGCAAGGTCAAGAAGTATCTGCCCCATGTGCCGGTGATCGGCAAGGCCGCCTTTGGCGCGCTCGAACACCTCAAGGAAGGTCTCAAGGCGACCGTCTCGCCGCACCAAATCTTTGAGCAGCTTGGCTTCATCTACGTCGGCCCGATGGACGGCCACGACATCGAGCACCTGATTGAACTCTTTAGCGTCCTCAAGAACGTACATCATCCCGTCCTGCTCCACGTCCACACGCAAAAGGGCAAAGGCGCCGACTGGGCCTCCGCCGATCCGACGAAGTTCCACAGCCCCAAGCCGTTCAAGGTCGAGGGCTGCCGCGTGGAGATTCAAAAAGGCGGCGTCAGCTACACGAGCGCTTTTGCCGACGCCCTCATCAGTCTGTCCCGCGAAGACAAACGCATCTACGCCATGACCGCCGCGATGCCCGACGGCACGGGTCTGAACAAGTACCAGGACGTTTTCCCCGACCGTTTCCTTGACGGCGGCATCGCCGAAAGCGCGACGGTCGATATCGCCGCGGGCCTTTGCAAGGCGGGGCTGCGGCCCGTCGTCGCGATCTACTCAACCTTCCTACAGCGAGCCTTTGACCAAGTCTTCCAGGAGGTCGTGCTTCAAGGGCTGCCGGTGATCTTCTGCCTCGATCGCGCCGGACTCGTCGGCGGCGACGGCCCCGTGCACCACGGCTTCCTCGACATCGCGTATCTCCGAGGCTTCCAGAACATGGTGCTGATGGCCCCCGGAGACGGTGCCGAGATCGGTTGCGCTCTGCGTCTGGCAACGAGCCTGAACGTTCCAACGGTCATCCGCTACCCGCGCGACACAATCCCCGAGCCGTTGCTTAGCGGCGCTGCCCTGCCGCCATTCGAGTTGGGCCGCTCGGTCACGCTCCGAGACGGCAGTGACGGCACGATCCTCGCCTACGGCGCGACCTGCCGCGCCGCGCTCGATGCCGCGGAAGTGCTCAGCGCCGACGGCATCGACGTCCGCGTGGTCAATGCCCGCTTCGCCAAACCGATCGATAGGAAAATGGTGGCCGGGGCCCTGGAGCGCGGCCGACCGGTCGTCACCGTCGAAGACCATTCCGTCTCCGCCGGCTTCGGCTCGGCGGTCCTGGAAACTGCGCGCGATCTCGGCCTCTCCGCCGCAAACGTGATCGTCCTCGGCATCCCCGCCGACCGCTTCATCGCTCACGGCTCGCGCGCCGGTCAACTCGCCGAGTGCGGCATCGACGCCGCCGGCATCGCCACCGCCATCCGCGACGCCCTCCGCGCCCCTGCCGCCCCGGACATATCACTCACCGCCCAGCGCAACCGCAACCTGAACTACGTCCCGACGGCGGACGACACATAGCGGCGTCGAAAGTTTTTTTCATTCGCTGTTCGCAATTCGTCATTCTAAATTCATTAAAAAAGCCGAGGCCTTTTCGGGCCCCGGCCTGGTGGGAAGACCGCTTGCGGCAACCTTGCGGTCGCCGAAGCGGGTTGTGGGTATTCGCCTAATTCCTCCTTTTACTGAGTCCGATTCTCCCCTCCATTCGGACCGTCGG
>CAYMXF010000381.1:0-3434 GCA_964393935.1 uncultured Planctomycetaceae bacterium | reverse complement strand
GCCGTCGTCCGAGGCGCGGATTCGCGCCGGTTGGAGACAAGAGCGTGACGTCCGGTGATCCCGATGCCCGTCGCCAGCAGATCAAGCTGGTCGTGGCTGTTTTGATTTTTGTCGCCGCCGGGGGCGTTGCATGGTATACGATGGGCGGCGAATCCGTCGCCAGCATCGCTTCCGAGCGAGCGTTCATCTGCGCCGATTGCAACAAGGTGTTCGAGTACACGCTCCAAATCGGCGATAAGACGCCGATCAAGTGCAAGAAGTGCAGCAAGGAGGCCGCTTACCCGGCCGAGACGTGCTATTGGATCAAAGACGCCGCAGGCAATTGGGAAGTGAAGATCGAACCGACCTACGTGTTGCTTAAGAAGCGGGTTGACCCCGAGACCGACGAGAAGACCTACTGTCCGGACTGTGGCCGGGAAGTCGTCGGCCATAATCCTCCGCCTCCGGAAGAGTTGATGGAGGCGGCGAGAAAAAAGGCGGGCAAGTGAGGATCACAGTAATGCACGCGCGACAAACTTGGAATCGTAAGGTCGACGGACGACGGGCGTTTACGCTGATCGAGTTGCTCGTGGTCATATCGATCATTTCGCTGCTCATCTCCATATTGCTCCCGGCGCTATCGGGCGCGCGGCGAAGCGGACAGCGTGTCGCTTGCCTGGGGGCCTTGAGGCCGCTCTCCCAGGGCTCCGCCGCGTATTCCACCGACAACGAGGATCGGATCATCGGCGGACCCAGCACCTCGGGGGCCTATCTGTCTGGTGTAAGCAATGCGTACGGACCCGCCGTGCAGCGATGGGATTTCCTGGGTCCGATGGCGACGCTCACGGGCATTTCCCTGGCCGAAACGGACGGGACGGCTGCCACGGTTTCTCAACGCTTCAACGAGATCCGCTCGCACCCGGCGTTTTTGTGCCGGTCCAACAACTTCCTGGCTAACAACTTCGCAGGTCCCAATGCCGGGACCAACCGTATGGTCAGTTACGCCACGACGCGTTATCAACTCTTCATTCGCGCTGCCAGCGGTGCCGAGGCCGGTTTTCCGGGCGACGGCAGCGCAGGCACATCTTGGTACAATAATACACACGAAGAAGACTTGCCCTCCGACTGGAAGCCAGTAGTGGGGAAGCTCGGTGTGCCAGCAAACAAGATTTTTTGCGGCGATGGCGGGCAATACAGCACTGCTAATAGTACGGACGGCGTCACCTTGCCGGACTATGATCTCAGTTGCCAAGGCGGGTGGGGTGGGGCTTTTTCCGCCGCGGGCGCCTACAGCAAATTTTCGCGCGCGTGGGATCGCGCTCGGGCGCCGGGCAATGGCTACATCGGCAGGACGGATGGGCGCTCGTTCGGTTTCCGACATTCCACCTCTTCCGCCGTCGCCGTGGGGGCAAAGGCGAACGCCTACAAGGGAAACTTCGTCTTCCACGACGGCCATGCGGAGACCATGGGAGACCTCGAGGCCGCCAACCCGCATTTGTGGTTGCCCCAGGGCACAAACCTCGGTCCCGGCAGTATATTCAATGACGTGCGAGCCAGGTGGAATATCACCAGTCAGATCCGGATCGGGGGTTAAAGCGTTTTTGAGGGTAACGATTGCCTTTCGTACACGGACAAAGGGGGCCCTTGGCTTGACCGGATCGCTATCCTCGATGTATCATCCATGCGGTAAGGGGGCACTAAGAGTGTTGGTCGCGCCTCCTGCGAGACGATCCTTCTTGTTCCGAATACCTCGAAAATCGTGATTGCCCCGGCCTGTCATGACCGGATGCCAGCCCACCGCGGTCCCGTTGCGCCTGGCGAACAGGTGTTGTGCCGGGATGTTTGTCTTTCCATGAATCACTCCGCGAGGCCGGTGGCTTGATGATCCGTGTGACGCTTCCAGATGGTTCGGTGCGCGAGATGCAGGCGGGCTCCTCTGCCGCCGCCGTCGCCGCCATGATCGGCCCCGGCCTGGCAAAGGCCGCCATCGGCGCGAAGGCCGATTTCGGCAACGGTCCGGTCACGCTCGATCTCGCCGCGCCGCTGTCCGGCGATTGCAAGCTATCGATCCTTACCGACAAAGACCCGGCGTCGCTCACCGTTCTTCGCCATAGCACCGCGCACGTCATGGCCGAGGCGATCTGCAAGCTCTTCCCCCAGACGAAGCTGGTCTACGGTCCGCCGGTCGACGACGGCTATTACTATGACATCGATCTCGATCGGCGACTTACGCCCGAGGATTTCCCTGCGATCGAAGCGGAGATGGCCCGGATCGTCCAGGAAGACCGACCTTTCACCCGCTATGAGATGAGCCGCGACGAAGGCTTGGCCAAGGTCCGCCGCGAAGGCAATCCTTACAAGGTCGAGAATGCCGAGCGCGCCAAAGGCGACAAACTCAGCTTCTACGTCACCGGTCCCGAGCCCGGGAAATACTGGGAAGACCTCTGCATGGGCACGCACGTGCCGCGGACCGGCAAGATCGCCGCATTCAAATTGCTCAACGTCTCTGGCGCGTTCCTGCACGGCGACGCCTCCAAGCAGCAACTCCAGCGCGTTTACGGAACCGCGTTCCATAGTAAGAAAGACCTCCAAGCGCATCTGACCCGTCTCGAAGAAGCAAAGAAGCGCGATCATCGCAAGATCGGACAGGAGTTGGGCCTGTTCACGCTCGATCCCCTCGTCGGCCCAGGCCTCGTGCTTTGGAAACCAAAGGGCGCGACGATCCGCCTGCTTCTCGAGGAGCATCTTCGAGCGAAGCTGCGCGAGCAGGGCTATCAGCCCGTCTTCACGCCGCACATCGGGCGGCTCGATTTGTATCGAATGAGCGGACATTATCCTTATTATCGCGATGCGCAGTTCCCTCCGCTCTACGAATCCGACGAGGCGCGCGTCTTGAACGAACTCTGGATTGCCGTGCTTGAATCTCCCGCAGGTCGGCCCTATCCGTCGACGGTCTCTCAGCTATTGGAAGAATTGAGAGTCATCGACGCGAATCTGTCGAAGCGATTAACGGGCAGTGACGCCGGCGGCGATACGAAGCGCTTCGTCCCCGATCCAAGCCATACCGCGGAGAACTTGCAACAGATCCGCGAACTCTTGCAGGAGTCCGATGGCTATCTGCTCAAACCGATGAATTGCCCGTTCCACATTCGCATCTACGCGAGCGAGCAGCGGAGCTACCGCGACCTGCCGGTGCGTTTGGCGGAGTTTGGAACGGTCTATCGATTCGAGCAGTCCGGCGAAGTTTCCGGCATGACTCGCGTGCGCGGTTTTACGCAAGACGATGCGCATATTTTCTGCACGCCGGAACAGTTGCAGGATGAACTTTTGAACTGCCTGACTTTAACTCGGTATGTCCTGGAAGCGTTGGGATTGACCAACTATCGCGTGCGGATCGGATTGCACGATCCGGCTGATCCCAAGTACATCAAGAATCCGCAGGCGTGGGCCGAGGC
>CAYMXF010000380.1:0-3437 GCA_964393935.1 uncultured Planctomycetaceae bacterium | reverse complement strand
AATCCGCTCGATCGTCTCGCCGTAGGATTGGAAGACCGTCTCGGAAAGCAGGTCGGCGGTGACGTTGCCGACGGCAAACGCGGCGCCGACGGCCTTGCCCGCCGTCTTGCTGAGATCGAGCGTCATCAGCCCCACGATCGATTCCACGGCGACGCCGTCCCGGCCGGCCAGCGACTGCATCTTGCCCCACAGCGTGTCCATGCGCGGCATAAGGTCCGTCGCCTCTTTGAAGACGCCGCTGTAACCGGCGGTCAGATCGTCGCGCAGCTTCGTCAGGGATTCGACGTCCACCGGCGGCAGATCAAAGACCTGCGCCGAGTCCTTGCCCGCCTTGTCCAGCGCGGTCAGCAACTCGTCGATCTCCTTGATACTGGCGTCGGGCGCGATGACGCCGCACTCCTTCAATTCGACGACCAGCCGATCGAGATAGACCTTTGACCCGTGGGCGATATCGCTGGCGAATGCGAAGACCCATAGCGGCGAAAAATGAATAGAGAGCATGCCGGCAGCGCTAATGGCATTCCCGGCGATCGCGCGGGCAACGAATTTCTCCGGCAAGGCCCCCTGGTCGCCGGCGGGGTAAGCCCCCTGCACCTCCGCGATCTTCTCAATGAAGAATCGCTGAAAATTACCGACCATCGACGTATACGCCATCGTCTTGCGCAGCGGCTCCGGGATGATCGTATCGGTCAGGAGCTTGCTCGCCCCGCCGACCGCCGCCGCTGTCGATCGCACCAATCGCTCCGGCAGGCTGAGCGTGTATCCGAACGCCGAAAAGATGTCTGATAGGGAAATGGCCATACGTATGGAAACGTAGTCCGCCCGCCGCGCTTCTGCAACCAGCGCCTTAGTTTCCCGCTGACAGTGGCTTGAGACCTGCTTCGCGGCGCAGACGGTTCACGACGTCCAGCACCTTGCCGTCACTAGTGACGAAGCGCGAAAGCTGTGCGGTCGAGAGTCCCAGATTCTCGGCGGCCTCCTGCATCCGACCGGCGCACGCCGCGATCTCGTCCAGCACCGCCGCCGCGACCAGCGGGTATTCGGGGTTGCGCGTCGAGACTTCGATCCGCCCGGCGGCCGTTTTGTATTTCGAGTATGTCGTCGACGACAAACCGGCGCCGCGTTCGACGCGCACGTTCAGTGCGATCGCCAACCGCAACCGCCGCACCGCCCTCGCCTTGTTCTCGTTCTGCGACCGGCTCTCTTCGGCAATGACCATCAACCCCGACGGGCGATGTCGCAGGCGAACCGCGGAACTCGTCTTGTTGCGCTTCTGCCCACCGGGGCCGCTGGCGCGATACAAGTCGACGTCGCAGTCGGCCAGCAGCCCGGCGTCATCCAGCGACAGCCATCGGTCGCGCTCCGGCGGTCTCATCATGGTTCGTGGTGATGTGCTGGATGACGCCCCCCAACATCTGCTCCCAGCCCGAGAGCGTTTCATCGAGTTCGTAATGCAAAATATCGCTGAGCAAAACGTGGTCGCGGGCCTCGATGGCGTCGCGAATCTCGCGCAGCCGCCGCGCCAAATCGCCCAGCCAATCGAGCATCGGCCGACCGGCGATCACCACGCGCTCGAAATCCAAGCCGAGGATCGCCCCGCCTTGCACCAGCGCCTCGTGCGTCTGGCCCCACACGACGATGCAATCCGTCAACCGCTCCATCGACTCGGCGAGCCGTCCCTTGGAGAGCGCCTCCGACGCCTCGCGCACGCCGACGAAGCTGTTCGTCAGCGCCTTCTGCGTCTCGCGCAAGGCCTCGACGACCACCTCCGGCGCGCGGGCCGACACGAATTCGAGCGACTCCAACTCCGCCACTGGCCGCGTGAGGGACTCCTCGATCCGCGCCGTCGGCACGTCCTCACCGTCGAAGCGCAGGCCGAAGATCATCCGGTCCGTCCCGCGGAGCCGCGCCTTGACCGCGTCGAGATACTGCGCGACCGTCGCCGAACCGTTCAAACCGGCGACGACCTGCGGCTCGTTATCAAGAAGAATGTCCATGTTGAAGAATCCCGCTCCTTGTAGCGGCCGGCGCCCCTGCCGGCCGAATACCGCGATCCGCGACCGATCAGGCCAGCAGATTCCGCAGGAGCCAAATGCATCCCAGTCCGCAGGCGGCCGTGACGCACGCCGACGTGAGCATGACCTCCCAGCGGAAACGCGGCTTGCCAGCGCTGTCGCCGCCAAAGGGATCGCCGGGCCGCCACGTCAGTCGGGCAGGTACCAATTGACCGCTCCCGATCCGCTTGGGCGTGTTCACCGTCCGAAGCGCGTACGCCGACGCAGCCTCAACTGCCTCGGGCATAGTCGCAACCTCCGCCGCGCCTTCCTCCGTCCCGACGATCTCTTCCACCGAAAATATGCCCACCGGCTCACAGAGGATCACATCCTCCGACGCGCTATGGTCGTCCTCGCGGCAGATCGTCGACTCAGTCGAGCGAAGCCAATCGATATCCACGTGCTCCATCGAAGAAGCCTGCGGCACAAGCGGGTCGCCCGCCTCCGCCAAGTCCTCTTTGGACGACTCGACCTCCGCCTCCCACGGCCACGCGTCGCTTTCATCATCATCGGGCAAAGCCGGGGCGCGATCGGCGGCCATCACCACGCCGGCGTCCAGCGCCGCCGCGTCATCCCTCACGATCGCCTCCTCGGCGTCAACCTCGTCTTCGCGCTCCTCGTCCTCGCGAACCAGCGACAGATTCGGCCGCGGCTCCTTCGGTGCCGCCTCGTTCCCGGCCGGGTCCGCGGTGCGGCGCGGCTCGATCACCGCCTCGTAAAAGAGCGTCCCTTCCTTGGGCTGGAGGGCGGCGGTGCCGGTCGTAAACCAATTGGAAATGCGGTCGTCCTTCATGGATCGCCTCCCGCGGCGAAAAAGTGCCGAGCCCATCAATTTGGGCCCGACGGCTACAGCGTTATCGGCCATGTTGGGAGCGCAACTTTATCGGAAGGAGCCCAGCCTAAACCTTTTTTCAAGCGACCTTTACGAGTGCACGGCGATTGCGACTCCGGCCATTCCTGCCGCCCATCTTCCCCCTCTCCCTCTCAGGGAGAGGGTCGGGGTGAGGGTCGGAACCGCGCAGTGGATGAACCTGAAAAAAGTCTCGCCTGAGGGCTGCTCTAGCCTCACCCCATCGTCAATTCTCGATACTTCACCCGATGCGGTCGCTCCGCCGCGACGCCGAGGCGCGCCTTGCGGTCCGCCTCGTACGCCGAATAATTCCCGTCAAACCACCGCACGCTGCTCTCCCCCTCAAACGCGAGGATGTGTGTCGCCACGCGATCGAGAAACCATCGGTCATGGCTGATCACCAGCGCGCAGCCCGCGAAATTGCCCAACCCTTCCTCCAACGCCCGCATGACGTTCACGTCCAGATCGTTCGTCGGCTCGTCGAGCAGAATCACGTTGGCCCCTTGCTTGAGCATCCGCGCCAGGTGGACCCG
>CAYMXF010000379.1:0-3456 GCA_964393935.1 uncultured Planctomycetaceae bacterium | reverse complement strand
CCGTTCGGGTGCATGCCCAGCACGCAGAGCGACGGGGCCCAGGCGGCGGTCACGTCGCACTTCAAGGACATGATCTACATCCCGATCGAGACATCCGGCGAGGGCGACGTAAACGCGCACAGCCGCGTGCAGATGGCCCTCGGCGAAGCAAAGACCAAGTGCAAGGAAGAGTTCAAGCGGGCGGTCGGATCGACCGGCTACACCCTTGAACAGATTCGCGAATTCGTCGCGCAGCCCGAGAACCGCGAGCTCCGCCGGCCGCTTCAGCACATCACGCACCGCAAGGGCGTCGTCAGCAAGGCGGCGAATTTTGTGAAGGATGTGACGGAGCGGATGAGAACCGAGGGTATTCAAAGCCCATCCAGAGAACCCGAATTAATTGCGTCTTGAGTCGTTGGCGCTGTCACGATTCCGACGACGGGCGAGTTCGCTATGGTAATGACGACCAAGAGATTCGGCGTGGCGCTGGGCCCAGTCCGTCAAGCGGGTCGCTCCCGTGGCGGGCGATTCAGTGTCGAGGAGCCCGCTCATCAGCGCGTCGATCTCGTCGCGAGTGAGAACGACGTCGCCCACCGCCGCACCGATCGCCCGGCCAATCCAATATCCGAGCGTCGACGGTACGGAGACGATCCATCGACGCACGCCGATGATCCTCGCGATCTCCTTCACGAGCTGGCGATAGGTGAATCGCTCCGGCCCGACCGCATCCAAGACGACATCGTCGTCCTCCATTCCGCATCGAACCGCCAGGGCGGCGAAGTCATCAACGTGAATGGGGCGAATTCCGTACGAGCCGTCGCCGAAGACGCCGAATACGGGAAACCGCCTCAAAATCCATGCAATGTTGTTGATGAGAATATCTTCATCACCGAACAATACCGCCGGACGCAAAATCGCATAGGACATCCCCGATTCGCGCACCGCTCGCTCCAATTGCGCCTTGCCACGGAAGTATTCGAAAGGCGAGTCCTCGGAGGGATTGGCGATGCTGACGTGCACGATCCGTCGCACGCCGGCGTCGCGCGCGGCCGCGAACAATACGCGGCTGTTCTCGACGGCCTGGGCGCGCGTGAAATCGGCGTGGTTGAAACGAATCCAGTAGGTGTTGTAGAGCACCGCCGCGCCGCGGAGTGTCTCGACGAGCCGCTCCGGCCGGTCGAAATCGTATGGAAACGCGCGGACACGTTCGCCGAACGGGTGATCGCGTCGGATCGAGTTCGTCAGGGAGCGGACGACCACGCCCCGGTCGAGAAGGCGCTGGGCAATGCGACGGCCCGAGTAACCGAATGCTCCGGTGACGACGTGAATTTCTTGAGATTTCATGGTGTCGGCTCCGTCGGCCCGCAACGAATGATACGGACGGCTGCGATTCACGGCACAGGTTTAAAAAGTTTTTACATTATCACCGGGAAAAAAAGAACTGAACCCTGACGGCGCTGGCAAAGTAAAACGTCGAAATGAACAATTCAATCAAACCAGAAGCTGATGAAGGTCGCACCGTCGGCTGCTATCCCAGCAGCGACAACGCGAACTCGTCAATCCGTCATTACTTGCGTCGCCGCTTCTTTTTCCGCAATGGCGGGACTCGCTTCGCCGCAAGCAGCTTTTCAACATTTTCGGCGATTTCCGGTAATTCCAACATGGTGGCGAAATCCCGGGCTAATCGGCGGATGCGCCGACGGTCGGCCTTTGGGTTCATGTCTAGTAGAGTGTCGATGTCCGCCAGATCAATGGGACGCCCCGAGACGGCCTTCATGATGATGAGGTCTTCCACGCGAGGTACGAGAAGATCGACGCCGCGGGCAGACTGCGGAACCGCGTGCTTGATCGCCTCTTTCTCGAAGCGCGCTCCGGCGAGCGCGATGTCGACCCTCACGCCGTCGGCTTGGTGCACCATCAGCAACATGCAGGATTGCTTCGCGAACTGGATTGGATTGGCGACCCGCGGAATGATGCCGAACTTCGAGCCGGAGTCGATGAACGTCCCTAACGCAGCATCATCGATCAGGACTACCAAATCAACATCCTGCGTGATTCGAGCGCGCCCAACCAATGAGACGGCCACGCCGCCGATTATCAGGTACGGCGTGTTGGCGCTGCGAAACCAATCGCTTAGATCGCGCAGCGCCGGCAGCAGTGATCCGAATGGGTCATCGGGCACGGGGGGACCGCTTGAGCCGGAGCCAACGCCGCCGAACCTCCGGGATTCCTGCCTGCTCGTCCGTGGGCCAACGAAACAGTCCTCTGGATCGGAAAAGAAAGTCGAGTTCACGGAATCTGTCTTCCGGAGACAGGGCGCGCGCTTCCTGAATGACGAACTCGTTCACCAGCTTCCAGCGGTCGATCCAAGCGCGGATATCGGCCTTGGTCATGGTTCGCTTCATACCGTCGATTATAGAGGAAATCCGAATGAATAGCGCGATCAATCTCGAAGCAGATCACGGTCACACCGGCGGCGGGTCGTGCGGGACGAAGCCGGCGGCCAAGACGTCGGGCGGGTCCTGCGGCTCCGGCGGCGGGTGCTGTTCGACGAAGGGCGAGCCGAAGGACGCCGCGAGCCAGAGCCTTGTCCAACTCAACGTCGGGCTCGTCAAGGCCGAGAAGACCATGCCGGTCATCGAGGACTTGCCCTTTACGCCGACGAACAAGTACCCCCAGGGGCTGCTCATCGGTCTCGACGTCGGCAGCACGACGGTCAAGTTCGTCGTCGTCGATCCGATCACCGACGAAATCCTGCACAAGGACTATCAGCGGCACGATACGAAGCAGCCGGAAAAGTGCATCGAGATGCTGCAGACGATCGGCGAGAAGTTCGCCGACGTGCCGCGCAACGCCTTCCGCGTCTTCATGACCGGCAGCGGCGGCTCGTCCATCGGCAAACGAATCGGCGCGAAGTTCGTGCAGGAGGTCAACGCCGTCAGCCTTTCCGTCGAGAAGATGTACCCCGACGTGCAGAGCGTCGTCGAACTCGGCGGCCAGGATGCCAAGATCATCATCTTCAAGGCCGACGAGGCCACCGGCAAGAAAAAGAAATTCCCCTCGATGAACGACAAGTGCGCCGGCGGCACGGGCGCGGTCATCGACAAGATCAACGCCAAGCTCAAAATCCCCGCCGACCAGTTGTGCCAGATGGGCTACGAAGGATTGCGGCTGCACCCGGTCGCGGGCAAGTGCGGCGTGTTCGCTGAAACCGATATCAACGGCTTGCAAAAGCAGGGTGTACCGCCGGATGAATTGATGGCGTCGTTGTTCGAGTCGATTATTCAACAGAATCTGTCCGTGCTGACCCGCGGGCACACCTTGCGGCCCAAAGTGCTGCTGCTGGGCGGGCCGAATTGTTACATCAAGGGCATGCGCGACTGCTGGCGGCACAATATTCCCATCGTGTGGAAAGAGCGAAACGTGGAATTGCCCGAAGGTGCGACGCCGGAGGATCTGGTCATCGTCCCCGATAAC
>CAYMXF010000378.1:0-3458 GCA_964393935.1 uncultured Planctomycetaceae bacterium | reverse complement strand
GGACCCCGCTCCATCTGGCGAAAAAGATGGAAATGAAGGGCACCTACACGCGGCGTCCCTAAGCCGCTAGAGGTTTTCCTGCGACCGTCGCTCGAAAAGCGTAGCGCAAGGGAAACCGACGCGCCGCGACAACGTCCGTCGAAGCAAATCAGGTCAGATCGACCAGCTTCTCCACCGGCGGCGGCGCCAGCGGGCTGAGCCATGTGGAAACGAGCAGGGACATTTCGCGGTCCGTGACGACGAGATTGGAAACGCGGCGGGCGTTCGCAATATAGGCCATCCATTTTCCGCGGGGGAATTGTCGAATATACAAGAGGGAGCGTCGCCGTTCTAACAATGTGACGGAGGAGCGCGTTCCCTGGGCCTTCCTTAACACGACGCCGCCCGGAACAAGCAGCCATTGACCGTGAAGCGATCGCCCCCCGCCTCCTAGCGGAAAAAGAAGGAGTCCCAGGGCGACCACTGATATGGGGACCATCCATGACAATCTTCCATCGGAGTATGAAATCAATGCGGTAAACAGGAGATTGATGAAAACGAGGACGATCGCGATCCAGCGGCCAATGCCCCAACGTCTGCGTCTGATCCGCCGCACGATCATCGGCGTGTCGGTCTCCGTGTTCGGATTCAAACCAGGCGCCGGGAGATCGCCCTCATCTCGGGCCGCTGATTCGAGAGCGAGGAACGCATCATCCGTCTCATCCAGGATGCGAGGCTCAAACGGCGCACGCAAAGGCTCGACGGCCGGCGGCGAATTGTTCCACCACGTCCGAAGCACGTAACCTGACAGTTGGGCGTCTAGTAGTGGTCTGAGGAAGGCGTGCATCACTCGTGGGGACGAATCCAGTGGCAGCCATGCAGCGATCTTCTTGACGAACGCCTCGAAGTTCGACTTCGTTGCTAGCTCAAGATGCCTGCTTATCAAACGACCGATTGCCCAGCGTAGAAACCTCTCACCGGCCATGTAGACCAGGATGATCGCTGCCGATAGCCCCACGGCCCATCCCCAAACTGGGGCATGGGCGGCGGCAAGGATGAAAACGGTTGTTAAAAGGAAGAGGGAACCGATGGCCCGGATAGCGAGTTCGCCCGCCAGCGGCCTGGGTTTTTGGCACTGGATATCGATGACCATTCGGTAGGGAGGATCGCACTTTCGTGAGTCTTCGTGCGGAGGCAACGGGTCCATCTCCGGGATGTTATCGATGAGTGCGCGTGACGTCTCTGACCACGAGTCGTCGCGCATGCGCTTACTGCAAATCCACCGCCTTCTCCGCCGGCGGCGGCGTCAGGGGGCTGAGCCAGGCGTGGAGCAGGAAGTTGACTTCGCTGACCGTGGCGTAGCGTAACGCGCTCGTGGTTCGATCGGCGACAGCGAGAACCCAGGTGTGGCGCCAGCCTTCATAGATGCACAGGACGCTGCTGCGCCGATCGAATACGTGGACCTTGCCCTTGCGATCGAACAGGCCCGCCCAGCGATAGGCCACACCGCCGGGCATCACCCACCATTGCTGCGATTTCCACCACGCCGTCCCGAATGGCACAAAAAGAAACAGCACCAGGTAGGCAGTCCACAACCAGAACTCACCCGTCACTTGATTCTGGCCCCAGGATCGAAAGGCCTGAACAGCGATGATAAAAAGGTACATCCCAATGGCCCAGCGTCCGCCGTTCATCCGGATGTTTCGCTTGATACGGCGAAGCCCCAGGGGGTCTTCTCGGGCCAAACGCATTCGGGCTGCGGTCGATTCGATTCGCCGCTCGTCTCCGGACAGCGCCGCGTCCAGTTCCTCGTAGGCACCGTTGGATTCATCCAAAAGCTTCGCCTCGAATGGCTCGTCGATAGGTTGTATATCGCTACACGGGGTCTTCGCCCACAGCAGGATCGTCTCGCCGGCCTTACCCAGGTCCGCGAGGCTCTTGACGAATTGCAGACACGCGGTGGTGTACGATTCCGATGCCAGTTCGCGATGGATGACCACCCGCGCGATCGTCGCGGCACATTCCCCGCTCGCGCGCCGGACCGCCTCGGCGACTCGACGACGAAGGAACACGACCCTCATTCGCAACACGCCGACGAAGACCACGCCGATCGCCAGTCCGCCGATGATCATGCTGCTCGTGGATGGCCGGCTGCCGCCGATCGGGACGCCGATCAGGAAAAGGAGCATCAAGACAACAAGGGACGCAAACACGAACTTGAAGGACGGCTCGCCGATCTTCACGTCGGTCAACACGCCCGGCTCACGTGGTCCTTTGATTGCATTAGCGGTCGAAGCGCTTTGTTCCGGCCCAGTCATACCTAGATTATCCCCGCGAAACACACGACAGCCAAGATGGCAAGCGGTCCGAAACACGACGCCGCTTTTGACATCCCCGCCCCGTCTCCCTATCCTGTCCCTGTGAATCAGGCCCCTTCGAGCCGGGTCTGATCGTCGTTTGTCCGCGACAAGTCAAGTCACCATCAAGCCAGGAGGACCGAATCATGGCTACCGCAACCGCCGCTCCCGCCAAGCCCGACGTCAAGGTCAAGTACACCAAGTGCCTCATCGACTGCCAGTGGGTCGATGCCATCGGTGGCCGCACCTTCGAGACGATCAACCCGGCGACCGGCGACGTGATCGCGCACGTCGCCGAGGGCGACGAGGTCGACGTTGACAAGGCCGTCAAGGCCGCACGAAAGGCCTTCGACAGCGGCCCGTGGTCGAAGATGAGCGGGGCCGAGCGCGGCCGGCTGATGTACAAGCTCGCCGACCTGATCGAAAAAAACAAGGACGAACTCGCCGCCTTGGAGACGCTCGACAACGGCAAGCCGCTTCGCGATTCGATCAACGCCGACCTGCCGCTGACCATCGCCTGCTACCGTTACTACGCCGGTTGGGCCGACAAGAACCACGGCAAGACGATCCCCATCAACGGCCCATACTTCTGTTATACGCGGCACGAGCCGGTCGGCGTCTGTGCGCAGATCATCCCCTGGAACTTTCCGATGCTCATGCAGGCATGGAAGTGGGGCCCGGCCCTGTCGATGGGTAACACGGTCATCCTCAAGCCCGCCGAGCAGACGCCGCTGACGGCGCTCTACGTCGCGCAGCTCGCCCTCGAAGCCGGCTATCCGCCAGGCGTCGTCAACGTCGTCCCCGGCATGGGCCCGACGGCCGGCGGCGCGCTGGCCAAGCACATGGATGTGGACAAGATCGCCTTCACCGGTTCAACGGAGGTCGGGCACCTCATCATGGAGGCGGCGGCCAAGAGCAATCTCAAGCGCGTCAGCCTCGAACTGGGCGGCAAGAGCCCGAACATCGTCTTCGCCGACGCCGACGCGGACGCCGCGATCCAAGGCGCGTACTTCGGTCTGTTCTTCAATCAGGGGCAGTGCTGCTGCGCCGGTTCGCGGCTCTACGTTGAGGAAAAGATTCACGACCAGTTCGTCGAGAAGCTCGTGGGCATCGCCAAGAGCC
>CAYMXF010000377.1:0-3473 GCA_964393935.1 uncultured Planctomycetaceae bacterium | reverse complement strand
CCGCGGCGTACACGGCTTCGTGCATTTCGCGCGGGCCGGCCATTTCGGGGGCGACAGGCTCCAGCGTCGCCACGCCGCAAGCCGTGAATTCCCGCTCGTAGGCCTCATCGAAGAGTTCGACCTGCTGGCTGGCGGTGATGATCGCCCTTGGGCCGTTGCGGGTGCCGACCTGGAAGCTGACCGTGCCGTCGTAGGGGATGGGCAGGACGGCGTAGCGCGACCGGCGATAGTCGCTTTGCTTGGCGGGCAGGCCGAGGAAGTTGTCGGGGATGGCGGGCAAGGGCAAAACGCCAAAAAGTCAAAACGCCGAAACGCCAAAACGCCAAAACAATCGTGCCCCCACGGCTGAAGCCATGGAACACCCGTCGCTAACACGTTTGCGAGCGGGCGTTTGGGCATGATCGTCGGGCGGAATGGGTAAGACAAGGGGCGGGCGAATCGGGAAGGTTGACGGTGGGGGGAACTATCGTTAGATACACGCCTTGCGCGACGCCCTGGGGGAGTCATGGGCGGTCGCTGATTGGGAAGGTACGAGAGGAACCAGACCATGACCCATGTCGTCACAGAACGCTGCGTGAAGTGCCGCTACACCGACTGCGCGACGGTTTGTCCGGTCGAGTGCTTTTGGGAGACGACGGACCCGGCGATGCTGGTCATCGATCCCGATACGTGCATCGATTGCGGGCTTTGCATCCCGGAGTGTCCGGTCCACGCCATCTATACGGAGGATGAGGTTCCCGGTCCCTACAAGGAGTGGACGGCGAAGAACAAGGAGCTGTTCAGCAAGGGGACCAACCTCACTGAGAAGAAGGATGCGCTGCCAGGGGCGCTGACGCTCGAGCAGATCCAGCAGCGGGAAAAGGACAAGGGCTGGGACGTTCCTGAACCGGGCGGGACGTGAGAGCCGAGCCGTAAGCCGTAAGCGATAAGCCATTAGCATCGAGATTCATGGGGCGGTTTTCCGGATATGACGGGATTGAACTCGCGGACCCTTTGCGTCAGTTTCGTTTTCCTTTCCTTAGTTTTCGGCGGATGCGCGGAGACGACGCGTGGGCCGGTCTTTTTCTATTGTGACGGCGCGGGCTGGTACGGCAGCGCGGGGTCTGTCGAGGCGGGGTTGCGCAAGGCGGGTTACACCGGGTCGTTTCAGAAGTTTTCGTGGAGTTCGTTTCTCGGCCCGGCCACCGATCACTTTCTCAACGCCAATAGCAAGCTGATCGCCAAGCGACTGGCGAAGCGCATTGAAGAAGCACGGGCGGCCGATCCCGACGCGCCGATCAACGTGATGGGTCTCTCGGCGGGAACGTCGGTGATTCTCCTGGCGTTGGAACAGCTAAAGGACGGCGTGCAGGTCGACAATGTGGTGCTGTTTTCGCCGTCGGTCTCATCGGAGCACAACTTGACGAAGGCGATGCGACACGTGAAGCGGAATCTCTACGCGACGACGAGCCCGCACGACTCGATCCTCGGGGGGCTGCCGGTGAACGCCGACGGCGAGGGGGGAGCGCCGGCGGGTCGAGGCGGCTTTCGTCTTCCGCGCAATGCCGGGGAAGAGACGTTGACGGCCTATCAGCGGGTCATCAATCTGCCGTGGCAACCGTCATATCTCGGTTATGGATGGAGCGGCAGCCATATCTCGGTGACCGACAGCGATTGCGTCGCGGGGGTGATCGCGCCGCGCATCTTGACGACGGAGCCGTATCCGCTCGATCGCTCGGTCGCCGCGAGGTTCGAAGTAAGTTCGGCGGGGGCGCGATGATGATTATGGGTGCGAAATCTCTCTTGGTTTTCGCGATGCTGGCCTCGACCTTCGCAACGGCGGGATGCGGCGGGGCAAGGTTCTATCGGTTGGGCCGGCACGCCGAGGAAAAAGGGGACGCGACGTCCGCGTACGAAGAATATTGTCTCGCGGCGGGCCGGTATCGTTCAAACGGCATTGTTGCGAACGGATTGGCCCGGACGCGAGCCGACGCGGCGGCGCAATCAGAGCGGGCGGGGTTGGCGGCGATGGACGAAGGGCGCTACGAGGACGCGTGGCGGCTGTTCATGCGGACGCTGGAGATTCAGCCGGAACATGCGACCGCCGCGCCGCTCATTCGGCGATTGGAAAAGGAGCATCCCGAGGCCATCGCGTCGGCCCAGCGCGAATGGATGATGCGCGGGGCCGTCGCGCTGGCCGTGCCGAAAGGTCGTGTCCTCGCGATGGCCGAGCCTACGTCGGCGCCTGCCTCGCCGAGCAATTCAACGGCGAAGAGTGAGCCGGCCGGCGATGCGGCGCTGGCGGCCGCGCCGCCGGCTCGGACGACGATTCCTCCCTCCAACGTCGATGGCAAGGAGGCCGCGATGGATTCGTCCGTTTCCGCTGTAGACCGCACCGACGCCGCATCATCGTCGAGACAGTCGGATAGCCGGCCCGTCGCGCCGGCCGACTCCGGCGGGTTCATCGCGGAACACACGCTCAGCCTGAAGGACCGGCGGTATCCGCGGATGGTCGTCGCGGTGGACGGCATCGGCGTCCATCTCAAGGACACGGATAGCGACGGCCAGGTCGATTTGGACTTGTTCGACGGGAAGAAGCGAATTCAAAAGGTCCGCGAATTGGAACTGGGCCGATCGCAATCTTTCCAAGGAAAGTCCGGCGAACTGTATCGATTGACGTTGCTCGGCGTTCACCACAAGTCGCGGACGGTCAAGATCGGCGTGAAGCGGGCGTAACGCGCCGCCCTTCTACTACATGTACATCCCACCGTTGACGCCGAGGATGATCGAGTCCTGCGGTGAAGCCGGGAACGCCACGACTCCGGCCAAAGTCGTCTATCGGGCCGACTTCTCTAGGACAAGCGTGCGAAGTCTCCGTGCGTCAGAGCGTTTTCAAGAACGCGATCAATGTCGGCGGACAAGTCGTGGTCGAATTTGTGCCCTGGGCCGGCTTTGCCCTCGCGGCAGGAACCGAATCGAACGCGAAGATCGCCGCGGTCGTTTCGCGTTCTGAGGGCAATTTCCCGACGCACGGCCCCTTCCAACCGGTCGGGACATAATCTTCGCGGAGCCGCTTGGGGTCGAACCCGGAGACACGCACGAGCTTGTTGTTCGTGTACAGCGGCGGGGCATGGCATTCGGTGCAGCCCTCCGGCTCGAGAATCTCACGTCCGCTTCGCGCCTCATCGTGTGCGATGGAAGATGAACTCGACGAGCGCAAGGAACAACACGCACCGACGACTCAGTGAGCTTGTCGGTGCGTGGGAGTAAAGTGCATCGAAGCCAATCCGCATTCGCCGGCTACGGGTGCAGCAGTCCGTCGACCAGCGGCTGGATGTCGTTGCCGTCAGCCATGCCGCTGTTGTTGAGGTCGCCGGTGAAGATGTCGAAAAAGCTGCACGTTCCGACGCCGTTCGCCATCGCGAACTGCCGCTTGAAGTGCGGCATGCCCATGCCGATGAGCGTCATGGTATAGTCGCCGTCCGGCAGCGGGC
>CAYMXF010000376.1:0-3478 GCA_964393935.1 uncultured Planctomycetaceae bacterium | reverse complement strand
ATCGATCCTACCATCAAGGGACGGTCTGGCCCTGGCTCTTGGGCCCCTTCATCACGGCCTATGTGCGAGCACATGGCGGAAGCGCGCGAGCCCGCACGACCGCGCGAGCCATGCTCGACGGCCTCCTTCATCATCTCGCGGAAGCGGGAATCGGCGGCGTAAGCGAAGTGGCGGACGCAGACGCGCCGCATACGCCTGGGGGTTGCCCCTGGCAGGCCTGGAGCGTGGCAGAGCCGCTCCGGGCGATCTGCGAAGACGTGCTGCAAACGCATCCCCCGGCCGCCAAGCGTAAAGGCTCGGCGCCCGCTCCGGCGATCATCCCGCCAAAATCCAAGCCGGCGAGCAAGACCGTTTCGCCGTGACGTTGCGCGGCCCAGCATTCCTTACGGAATCATGTTGGAGCCGAAGTTATTACCGTAAATCAAATACACCTCGCCGGTATTCAATCGGCGCTGGTTTGGAAAAAGCGGATCGACGAAATCCGCCCGTGGCGCTCCGATCATGATGTCGTCGAAGCCGTCTCCATCGATGTCGCCAATGCCGCCGACCGTCTCCAATTTCGCCAATCGCTCATCGCCCGAACCTGGCACGAGTCGGGCGATGACCTGGACACCGGGAAGCTGTAGTTGGCCAACTTCGCTGAGGTTGAAGACGTTATCGTTCGGACGTCCGTTGACCTCCGGCCGAAGATGGACGCCGCCGAAGATCAAATAGGTAACGCCGACGCGATCCTCCCCGTTGACCGTACGGTGCTCGTCAGGCACCGTAATCAGGAGATCGCCGAACCCGTCGCCGTTGAAATCGCCGGCGGAAGTGATGTCCCGGCCCATGTGTTGACCCGCGCCCTTCGCGCGGAAGCGAACGCCCGGAAGTACGGGTGTTCCAACCTGCTCCGGCGCAAATCCGTATTCACCCGTCAGTTGCCGGTCCCCGAAGATGACGCCGACATTGCCGGCATCGACGCCGGCGACGGGGTCGTCGTACAGCTCTGAGGCGAACGCGACGTCGGAGATTCCGTCTCCATTGATATCTTGGACCTCGGTCTGAACGCGTCCAAACTGGTCATTCGCATGAGATCCGCGAATCTCCAAATGGGGGAAGGGCTCGACGCTGAGGTCCGTGTTGCCGGGACCTCCCGCCGGCATAAAGAAAACATAAAAAATGCCGTTTTCGTTCAATACCGGCCCGCTCGGCAATCCGCTGATCGGGTTGATGGCTTGGCGGCTTGCGCCCGGCGCACCGGCCACCGCATCCTCTGTGCCGTCCTGATTGAATTGACCGGCCGGACCCGCGTAACCGAGGTGATCGTTGTCTTGCTGGCCGAAAAAGACGGTGTGGATCGGTGTGGGAAAGAAGCATCGAATGCAGGTACTGACCGTTTCATCTTCCGAAACAAAAACGTCCACACAGGTTCCCCCCGGACATTGGCCGTAGCCCGGAAGAGAGAGGACCGGCTCCCCGCTATAATGGATATCGGACGTATAGTCCTGAGAACGCCAGACGTCGATCCGGCCGCGCCCGGGGCCGGCGCCAAAACCGGTGCTGAAGCCGGGACTTGAAACGAGCAAATCGTCGCCCAGATCATTATCGACACTGGGCATGGAGGCGACCGTCCGACCCATCTCATTGAATTGATCGATGCCAACGCCGAATTGTTGGTCATCGAACCATCCACCCCGAATACGCACGCCATTCGGAGTGTCGGCCTCAAAGTGAATGATACCTTCGTCGTCCACTGCGCCGAGCGGATCGAACTGTCCGGCAATCCCCGCGTCGACGAAGCGTCGAAAGATGTTCCTTAGGTCCGATGTACCATCCACCATGATGACCTGTCCTTGATTGACCGGGCCAATGTCATCGTTCGAGGGAGGTCCTTCGCAATGCCAATAATTGGGATTCGCGTCGAAGATGAAACCATAGGTCTCGTCGCAACCATCGGCCGGATCATCGTCATGATTATCGTAAGCGCCTGCGATGAATGGAAGGCCGAACACCAGGTCGGGCACGCCGTCATCATTGAGGTCGAATCTCGCGATCGACGTCAGCCCGCCGGTATAGGCGTTTGGATGATCCGGGTCATTTAGCTCGCTCGGCGGCGGCTGACCATTTACGAAGGGAAAGCTTGGCGACGGGTAGCCGTTTGAAAAAATCCCCAATGGTCCGAGAGTCGCTTGCGGCATGCCGTAGACCGTTCCTCGGAAGAACGAACTCACGCTGTTGATGCTGACCACGCCGCCGAAGCGGCCGACGTTTCTGGAATCGTAAGGATTCGGCAGGTAGTCCGGAGGAGCCGGAAAATCCACGACGTTGCCCTGTTCGTCGATGACATCGGGAATGCCGTTTCCATTCGTATCCGGTGGGAATGGCGTCTTGCGTCGACCGAATAAGAGATAGGCCGCCCCGCACTGGAATCGATTTCGCGGGCTGCCGAAACGGCTGGCGATCATGAAGTCATCGACGCCGTCAAAGTCTAAGTCGGTAACGCTGACAAAATCTGTTCCCAGATTCTCTTGGTCGCTGAAGCCTTGGAATCGCGCGCCGGCGAGTGAGAAACCCAAGTCGGCGGCATCGACCACGCCGCTCGCCAACGCGCTGATCGTGATGGACCCCACGGCGTAGGCATGGCGCGTGACGATACCGTCGGAAATTGTTGCGCGAAGACGATAGGGTTCCGATCGAACCGGGATTTGTGAAAAATTGATCTGGAAACGATACTCCTTGAACACCCCGTCAAGGGGAGCGCCGGGGAAGGGGAAGATCCCAGGCGCCGTCGGGTTTGGAAAGTTCCGTGGGTTTCTTCTGAGATCCGCGTCGCCCGCCGGGTCCGTCGGCGAGAGTACGGTGGACGGGAGAATAATGATGTTTGAATTAGGATCGAAGGGATCGCCGGGATTATTGATGTCGTCGTTGGTCGGATTCAGGTCCTTGTCGAGCAGCAAGGTCACTGTCACCGGGCTGTCGATATCGGCATAAATATAGCGAACGGTGACGTCGTCCTGCGAGGATAGGCCTAAGTTCGGCAGCGGGTCGATCATCACGATCTGCGGCGGGTTGTCGAGCGGGCTCGAACCGGGTGGAGCGAGCTGCACCGTCGATGCGCTGACAACGCGGACCGGCGGATTCGTGCCGTCGTCAATCTCAGCAAAAATGTTGTATGCACCGCCGGGCACGACTGTCGTATTCCAACTGGCCGTTCCGCTACCCACGCCGGGGCCGACGGGAAAATCATTTAATATGGGTATTTCTTGTGCGGGGGTGGGATTGGATGAGAGCGAGGCGAAGATTCGCACGCTTGCGGTGTCCTCGCCGTCCTCTCCGGTGAAACTGATCGTGACCAACTCCCCGACTTCGGCAAAATTGTTTCCGTCGGGCGTGTCAATACCCGTAATGAAAACCCGAGGGACGTGATTGCCTTCGGCGACGGGCGGGTTCAGCGTCCCACCGCCTTCCGTACCGGGACAAGTCAGTCCGGCAACCA
>CAYMXF010000375.1:0-3497 GCA_964393935.1 uncultured Planctomycetaceae bacterium | reverse complement strand
CAACGGCGGCGGCCATGATGGCGGACTGGCGGATGAGGGGGCGGGCTTCGGCGGGAACATCGGAAAAGTCGTCCGTGCCGTCGATGATCTTGGCGATTGGTTCGATCCATTCGGGGGGATTGAGCCATCGTTCGCGCTGTTCATTCAGCTCGCGGGCGGCGTCGCTGATCCGCTGGTAAGCCGGATGATCCGTCGGCTCGCGGCCGGGCGACCACGGGAGCGGGAACGTCTCAAAGCACGATCCGATCGTGTATCTACAACCCGATTCTGCCTCCCGCAGTTGTGTTCCTTGCCGACGAGACCACAGTTCGTGAAGACTCGAATGAAGAACTCCCATAAAACAATCGTCTGATCTTCCAAATACGAAAAGTTGTTGACTAGGAAGGTACACTGTGTCCAGGAACAGAAACAATCTGTGTTTCGTCAAATTAGGGGTGGCAATTACACGGGTCAGCTTTGCGCATGCTTCTCTCAGTTCGGGTCTCGGGTTCCATAGTTGCCAATATGGATAGAGTGAAGAGTGAGCGTATTGCTTCTCGCCATTCTTAACTTTGTCTCGCTCGGGTCGGACGTGTTGCGATACAAACTCAAACGGCGCCTCGAAGCGTGATGCTTCATCTTCAGGAATTCCGATCCCAAAGTCGATTATCCATCGCCCACGAACTCGGCCCGTTGCGTCGAGGCCTGTAAGCCAGGGTCGCATCACGCGCACGTTCGATGTATTCGTAGGGTTGGGAGCAGCGAGCAAACGGCGCGCCTGTTGAAGATCAATGTCAAAAGTCCCGCTGCTCACGGTGCCCCTAAAACCGACGTTCTTATTCTCAGCGAGTTTTCGAGCGACTGTTACGTCCACGTCGGCAGACAGGTCAGGGTTGATGCTCGGCACTTCGCGCCGATCGAGAAGACAATCACCGACATTGGTTTTTGCGAAGCCAATCATTGAAATGTGAACAGTAGCGCCCTCTAGGACCCATACTCGATCCGACTCTGCGAAAAAGATCCGTCCGTCAGCGCAGATACGCTCCAGCACTTTTCGATTTGATCCTCCACGAATCCCCTGAGTCGCAAGCAACCCAACACGAATGCTGCCTTTACGATTCATGATTCGGCGGGCAAGTTCAAACCAGTAGCAACATAGGTCTGATCCCTCGGGCAATTCACCGCGATAAACCTGCTGCAGTTTCTCTACATAGTCGGCACCCAAGCCTTCTCGAAGCTGACGGCGACCCAGGAACGGCGGATTGCCGATGATGAAATCCGCGACCGGCCATTGGGCGGGGACGGGGATTCGACCCTCACCCTGACCCTCTCCCTTGGAGGGAGAGGGGATATGACCCTCACCCTTGCCCTCTCCCGGGGAGCCTGCCCTCACCCTACCCTCTCCCGAGGGGAGAGGGGGGATAAAGTCGAGGATGGCGTCGCGGTTCTCAATTGTCTGTAACGGTTCAAGGATCGGATCGCGCGGGGCGACGAAGCCGTTGTCGCGCATCCATTGCAGATAGCCGATCCAGATCACGACCTGGGCCAGCTCGGCGGCGTAGGGGTTAATTTCTATCCCGTGAAGCTGGGTCGGACGGACGCGGGGGAAGAGACCGAGCGCGATGTCCGGCCGGGCGGCGAAGGTGATGACCTCTTTTTCAAGATTGAGGAGCTGTTGAAGCGCCACGTAGAGGAAGTTTGCCGATCCGCAGGCGGGGTCGAGAATCCGAACGGACGCGAGGCGGGCGACGAAGCCCTGGAGCGCGTCGGCAATCGCCTTGTCGGCGGCGCTCTTGGTCTTGGGCGTTTTCGCGGCGCGCCGGCGCTCGAGCTGGGATTCCACGTCGGACTTGACTTGCTCCCATTCCCGGCGAAGCGGAGCCATGACGACGGGCTCCACAATCAGCATGATGTCGTCGCGGCCTGTATAATGCGCACCAATCAGCGATTCTTTTTCCGGGTCAAATGAGCGCTCAAAGAGCGTGCCGAATACGGTAGGCTCCACGCTGTCCCATTGCTTTCCGGCCACGTCAATCAGCGTTTGAACATCGCCGGGCGTCAAAGCAAGGGCGGGCGATTCGTCAAACAGGCCGCCGTTGAACCAAGGGACTTCATCGACGCCGAACGCGCCCCCGGTGCGCATCTTTTCAAACAGCTCGGTGAGTCCGATCGTCAGGGCCGCGAGATCGTTTTTGCGGGTCTTCAGCAATCGCTCAAACAATTTGTTCGGCAGTAGGCCGACGTCTTCGGCGAACAAGCAAAACATGCACTTCATCAGGAAGTGGGCGGCGACGCGCGGCTCGTGTTTGCGTTTGCGAAGCCGCTCGGCAAAGGCGGCGAACTCCGCGGCGACTTCCTCGGTGACGCGCTCGGGGGTGAGCGTCGGGCGGAAAGATGCCGGGTCGGTGAAAACCCGGCGGAGCACGTCGAGGGCGTAAGGTTCCGCGAAGTGTTCAAGTTTGAGGATGTGGACTTGCTTGGCCGTCCCGGTGAAATTACTGTGAATCTCGGTGCGGGCGATATCGCTGACAATCAGGAGCGGGGGGTTTTCGAGGGCTTCGCGGTACTGGCAGAGCTGGCGGTAGGCGTCGGCGAGGTCGCGGTACTTTCCGCGGCGCTTGTATTCCCATGCGAACTTGCCGCGCCACCAGACATCGGCAAAGCCGTAGTCGCCCTGCGAGCCGGCGGACGCGGTCCCGGAAACGGCGACGCCCTTTTCAAAGGTGTACTCGGCCCCGGTCGCGTCGTGTTCGGCGGGGGTCGGCTGGCCGAGCATCCGGCAGAGGTCCAGGAAGTGCTCCTGGCTGGCGGATCGCTCGGACAGCTCCACGGGGGACCACTTGGCGACGAATTCAACGGGGGTAAGCTGGCCCGGGGGCATGGACAGTAGGAAAACGCCGAAAAGTCAAAAAGTCAAAAAGTCAAAATGGGATGCGTTGGACGGAAGGCATGGCCTGCCGACGCGGCGAGGGTTGTCGAGCTTGGACCCACCGATTGCGATCGGTGGGCTTCCCGATCGCGCCCGATTGGTATTCGACGTCCGCGCGCGGAGACGTGGGAAAGGATTCCCACGAGGGTGGGTGCGAGTAGGGATTCTCGCACCAGGGGCTAATGCGTCTTGCCGAGCGAGGGCCCCAGGCAGGCTTGCCTGGGGCTTTGGCGCCATGAGATTGAGATTGGAGGCGGCGGGAATCGAACCCGCGTCCCGTAGCACTTCAGGAAAGGCCTCTACGTGCATAGTCGATGGTTTGTCGTCGACCCGACGGGCGCCCATCGACAGGCTTCCGTCGGGTCCAGCTCCGCGGTTTCTCACCGGCTCGCGGCCGAGCAGCGCGAACCGGCCAGCCTGCTAATCACCGTCGCCCCGCCTAGCAGGCGTTGGCGGATTGACGGGCAGTCGTTTTAGGCTGCCATGCTTAACTGAGAGTTAGCATGTAAAGTTTTTGCCAGGTGTTTTACGAGGCCGCCTGACAACCTCGGCACGCCACCTTTCCTTCAACTTGCCCGGTCGAAGCCAG
>CAYMXF010000374.1:0-3504 GCA_964393935.1 uncultured Planctomycetaceae bacterium | reverse complement strand
CGTTCCTCGCGCTTTGCGTCTTCGCCTACGTGGACTCCTGTCGAGCGAAGCCGCAGGTTGAGTGAGACAGCCGCCGGTGCGGGCCGCCGAGTCTCCGAATCGGGTCGAATTGAATGGGACCCGGCTAGGTCGTCGTTTTCACGGCCGCCGCGTCTGCGCCAACCGGGACGACGCTCGGCTACGGTTCGTGGTGGCTTGCCAGTTTGATGCGTTCCCATTTCTTAATGAGCGGCGACAGAATGAGGAGGACCACGCCCGAGGCGCAGGCGAAATAGACGATCATTCTGAATACCGGCTCGAAGCCGGCCTGTTTTCCGGTCATACCAGAGATGACTCCGCCGATCAAGTGCGCGAAGGCCGTGCAGAGGAACCAGAAGCCCATCATAAGGCCGCCGATTCGAGCGGGGGCGAGCTTGGTAATCATCGATAGGCCAACGGGGGAGAGACAAAGCTCGCCCGTCGTGTGAAGGAAATAGGCCAGAAACAACCAGATCAGACTCGCCTTTGCCCCGCCCGTCGCCTGTGTGGCGGCGACGACCAAGGCGATGAACCCGAGCCCGACTTGAATCAGTGCAAGGCCGAATTTCACGGGCGAAGAGGGCTCCAGATTCATCTTGCCCAACTTGATCCAGAGCCACGAAAAAAGCGGAGCCAGAAGAACGATGAATGCGGCATTTACGAACTGAAAGACGGAGGCTTCGATCTCGTAGCCGAATACTTTTCGGTTTACATGACTTTCGGTGAACAGGTTCATCGAGCTTCCCGCTTGTTCAAAGCAAGCCCAGAACACGATGGAGAAAAAGGAGAGAATCAGGGCGGCGAAAATTCCCACGCGCTCGGCATGAGTGCCTCGAACGGCCTCCCAAAGGATGTAGGCCAGGAAGCAAACGCCGACGACGGGTGCGGCGTAATGGATGACGATGTCGGGCTTCGATACCAAGATCGCGGCGAGGGGTACGAGCAAAAACGCGCCGACATAAACCGCCATGCCGTTGGGGATGCCGACGGGGGATTTGGCGCTGAGGACCTGCCTATTGGGCGGGAGTCCATGATCGCCGAGGATTCGTTTGCCGTAGAGGAAAATGACTAGGCCCAGCACCATGCCGAGGCCGGCGAGGCCGAAGCCATAGTGAAATCCATAATGCTGACCGATCTGGCCGCAGAAAATCGGCGCCAGAAACGCGCCGATATTGATGCCCATGTAAAAGATCGTGAAGGCGCCGTCGCGCCGCTTATCGCCCTGCGGATAAAGCTTGCCCACGAGTGTCGAGATGTTCGGCTTGAAGAAGCCGTTGCCGACGATGATAAAGGCTAGTGAAGCGTACACGGTAGTGAAGTTCTTAGGGATCACTCCGAAGCCCGCTAGCGTCAATCCAAATTCACCGAGACCCATCAGGATCGCCCCGAGGATGATCGATCGTCGATATCCGATGATTTTGTCGGCGAGCATCCCGCCCAGGAGCGGTGTCGCGTAAACCAGCCCGTTGTAGGCACCGTAGGATTCGCTGGCGCGCGTTCGATCAAAACCGAACGTGTCGATGAAGTAGAAAATAAGCAGCGCGCGCATGCCGTAGAAGTTGAACCGCTCCCACAGCTCCGTGAAGAAGAGGACGAACAGCCCGACGGGATGCCCGAGAAACTGTTTTTCCGAGGCTGGATTCAGCGTGGCGTTCGACATGAAAGACCGTCTCCACTTTGGCGACTTGCCGCCCGGCTGCCGGGGCACTTGCGTAGCCTACGAAATCTCCCTTGGCTTTGCGAGGGTATTTCCGGACGAACTTTCAGCCGACGGCGAGGCCCGATAAGGACACTTAGCTTTATCACTCGATGATATCGTTACCGGCGAAGTTTCAAAACTAAGTTCAGTCTCGCCCGCAACGGTCCGCTATAGAGAACGATGAACACCAACGAATCCAACGCGAATGCCACGGCGAAGCGTGCGAGACCCTTGACAATGCTCTGCACGGTCAAGGGCAGGCGGGATTCTCGCACGAGCAGGTCGTGGGGCCGGATCGTCACGATAGCCAGCCTCGTCGTCCTCGGCATCACGCCGTGGGCACAGGCTCAACTGCCGCCGCCGAACCTTCCGGCCTACTGCCCGCCCATGACGGCGTTTGCCGGCCCGACCCTGTTCGACTTTGCATTCGGCACGACGCCGATTCGCTTCCCCTATCAATAAGACCGGCGATTTCCCTCGACACTGCCTCCGTCTCGCCCGCGGCCTTCGTGCCGCCGGCCAGCGGCCATAGGTATTGCTCCGGATGACGCAGGATCGCTTGCTCCAGCGCGGAGATCACTCGTTGGAGGATGGGGCGGTCCGACGCATCGGCGGCCGGCGGTTGAATCGTTTCGTGGAGCTGAAGCGCGAACGAAAAGGGCCGCGCTTCCCGGCGGCAGGTCACCACCGCGATCGGGATGTCGTACCACCGCGACAAGCGGCTCAGCGTTGGATAGCAATTCAACATTCGACCCAGGAAGGAGACCGGCACGCTCGGGCCGCGTTGACGATCATGCTCGGCGATCATCAGGACCGCGCCTTTGCGGTCCAAAATTCGCGGTAGGGCGGTCGCGGCATCGCGGCGATCGACCATTCGAATATTTTGTTGCGCGAAAAGATCGCTCTGCCAGGCGCGCAGGATGGGGTGCGCGAAGTGGTCGGCGACGACGTGGACCGGTCTGAAGATTTCACCGAGCGCGTAGGCGCAGACAGCCGGATTGCCGAAGTACGCGGTGGCCAGCAAGCAGCCGCGGCGCTCCATCGCGAGGCGCGAAAGCGATTTTTCATCTTCCATCGCGATCGACCGTCGCCAGCTTGTTTCACGAAGGAGCCGCCGGGCAAACAGGGCCTCGACCCAGAATCGACCGATGTGGTCGTACATCGCGGCCACGACGTCGGAGGTATGGGAATCCGACGGGCAGGCCGCGAGGGTGTCGGACAGTCTCGCTTCCGCGCGTCGTCGCCCGGCCGTGTTGAGTCCGTAAACACCGCGTGCCAGCGCTCGGGCCAGGCGGTGCGAGGCATTCAGACCGACAGCGCTCAAGGCGGTGCCGACGATGCGGCGGAGGTAGAGGAAACGCAGCGATTCGAGGTCCATCCTTCATTTGATCGGCAGGATCGGCCCGTTGACATGCCTCGGATTACGTGGAAGCCCGCCAAGGCTTTTTTCTGACGACATCTTGTGAATCGGGCCCGCCCGGCGCGGACCTACGACTACGGCCCGACCCACGCCGCGACAAACGACTGGGTATCGGCGCCGTTCGGCGTTCCGCCGCCATCCAGATCGGCACGGCTGACTCGGCCGGGGTCCAGTTCCTGTTCGAGAACTACGGCGACGAACAGATCGAGATCGATGAGATCGACGTCGCCGTCAGCGTCGATGTCGCCCGGCGGCGGCTTGATAAGATCAAACGTGTCGGAGACGACGCCGTCCTCGCGGATGTTCTGAAGGGAAAGCACGTTGCCGTCGATGGTCAGCAGGCACGAACCGAACGCCAACTCGCTGA
>CAYMXF010000373.1:0-3511 GCA_964393935.1 uncultured Planctomycetaceae bacterium | reverse complement strand
TTGGGGCTGGAAACGGGCGTTTGGGGCGTCCAAACAGTTACCAAACTCCCTTGATTCTGGCGGGGAGGCAGGGTAGGCTTTGCGGGATGGCTCGCTATCCGAAACGCAAGGCCGGACCGTCGCACCCGAAGAGGACGGCCCGTACAACCCGGAAGAAGGCCGGCCGAAAAACGAGCCGGAAAGGTGCTCGAATGTCGGAAACCCTCATCGCTTCGCCGCCGTCGGCGCGCGACCGGCGCTCGTCGTCGCTGATCGACACGCGCATCATCCACTGCGGCGACTGCTTGGACCAGCTCCGCAGGCTGCCGAACGCTTGCGTGGACCTCATCTACATCGACCCGCCGTTCAACTCCAACCGGAATTACGAAGTCTTTTGGGGCGAGACGAAGGAAAAACGGGCGTTCGAGGACCGCCACGCCAGCACGCAAGCGTACATCGAGTACATGCGGCCGCGCTGCGTGGAGCTGGCCCGCGTGCTCAAGAAGACCGGCAGCTTCTACTACCACTGCGATTGGCACGCCTGCCACTACGTCAAGGTCATGCTCGATCAGATCATGGGAGAAAACAGCTTCGTCAACGAGATCATCTGGTGCTACTCACACGGTGGTAAGAGCGGCCATCGCTTCGGGAGGAAACACGACAATATCTTTCTGTATACGAAGTCGGACGACTACACGTTCAACGGAGAACTTGTGCGAGTTCCGATGAAGTCCGGCGCCACCAGTTTCGGCGGACGGATTGAAACCGACGAGGACGGAAGAAAATACAGGTTGGTGTACGGGACAAAGAACAAGCAGGGCGAGACGAGGTACTACAAATACTACCTCGACGAAGGAAAGATCCCTGAGGATTGGTGGGTGGACATCAACAGCCTTCAAGCGAGCGACCAAGAACGCCTCGGCTACCCAACGCAGAAGCCAATCGCGCTCTTGGAGCGCATCATCAAGGCCAGCAGCAACGAGAACGACATTATCCTCGACGCCTTCTGCGGCTGCGGCACCGCGCTTGTCGCCGCCGAGAATCTCGGTCGCCAATGGATCGGCATCGATATTTCACCGACGGCCTGCCGCGTCATGGCCAAGCGCCTGCGCGATGTGTGCAAGCTCCGCGAGGATGAGACTCTATGGCGTTCGGCGCGGGGCTTCGTCGTCCGCGACCTGCCGTGGTCGGAGAAGAAGCTGCGTGAAATCCCTCCGTTCGAGTTCGAGAATTGGGCGGTGATCGCCCTGGGCGGCATCCCCAACAAAGCGCAGGTGGGGGACATGGGAATCGACGGACGTATTTTTCCCGTCTCGGCCCTGCCCACGAAGTCCGGCTCCAAGAAGGGTGAAGCGCCGATTTTTGACGAGTTCATGGACGCGTGGTACCCGATCCAGGTCAAGCAGAAGGACAAGGTCGGGCGACCGGACATCGACGCGTACGAGACGGCGATGGAACGGAGCAATCGCACCAAGGGATTTTTCGTCGCGTTTGACTATTCCTCCGACGCCATGACGGAGATCGATCGCTTCTTTCGGAAGACGGGCAAGGTGATCGTCGCGCTGACGGTGCAAGAGATTTTGGACGAGGGGATTGCGAAGAAGTTGGCGTAGAAAAGTACTGTATGGAATTACCGTCCCTCGATTTATTAACACTTCTTTATAAGCTGCTTCCTGGCTTCTTGGCGGCGGCGGTCTTCCATGCGCTCACTCCCTACCCAAAGCGTGATGTACTCGACCGGGTCGTTGCCGCCTTAATTTTCACGCTGTTTTCGGAGTTGGGAGTAGCGATTCTCAAGCCAATTTTCTTTTGGATCGGCTCGCATGTTTTCTCTCTAGGTGAATGGAACGATCGTGTTCAATTAGGATTGGCGGCAGGCATTGGGTTACTGTTTGGTGTCGCGTGGGCGCACATTGTCAATAACGGCTACACGCATCGGTTGCTACGTAAGTGGGGCACAACGAAAAAGTCTTCGCTACCAACACAGTGGTTCGCTGCATTCTCAAGATTGGAGCGTTTTGTTATTCTGCACTTTAAGAATGGCAGACGGCTTATGGGATGGCCCCGGGAATGGCCCGATGAGCCTGAGAGCGGCCACTTTCTCCTAGAACTCCCCGGATGGGTGCTCAAGAACGGTACTAAGGCAGATATGCATCAGATCGAAGCGTTTTTGGTGAGTGCGAAGGAGGTAGAGGCGGTCGAGTTCCTGAGATTCAAGGATGATCAGACACTTAAGGACAATGAGCAATCGATAGAATCGGCGAAGGAAGTCCTCGCCATAGCTCAGAAGGAGTATCAAAATGACCGAAAAAAACACAAACACACAAAGAATTGAACAACTGGGCGTAAATCCGTCAGTAAGCGACGGCGACCTCGGAAATGAGGGTTGCAATCTACCGGTCCGTGGTGGGGGCGGAGACAGTCCAGCGCCGATCGATCGCGAGCCGGCACCGACTCCGGCTCCGCCTCCCAAGGATGACTAGATTCGTTGGTCAATTGACGTAGTTGATGCCGAGTTAATCGGCGTCAATCTGCTCGGAATGTGCTGCGCACTTGCGCAGCATGGCCAGTCTCCGCGAACGCGGGCCCGAAGGTGGGCGACGTTGAGGCGGACGGCACCTAAAAGGTCGACGGGGCGTACATCGGGGCGAATGATTCCGCCGCCCGCTTTGGGGCGGGGTGTTTTTCTTATTCTCGATTCCACGGGTTTCGCTCGGGCGAAGCGCCCTCGCTCCACCCGTGGCTACATGCCGATCACTCCTTCGGAGTTCCAAACAGATCGTAATCCGCGAAGAGGCAAACCGGGGCGGAAAGCTTTCGGGCTAAGCGCCGATTCGATTTTGATTTCAATAGTCCGCGTAGATTTCGGCCCAGCCGTCCTCGTTGGGGTGCGGGACCAGGATGTGCGCGACCTGGCCCAGATCGCCGGTTTCGGCGGTATGGGTGCGAACGATCACTTCCGTTCCCGGGCGAATGGTTTCCGCGATGCCGGCGGGAAGCTCGCCGAGGGTGATGCCTGCGAACACGCGGCCGCCGTACTCGATCGTCAGGTTGTCTCCGTGGATGGCGACCGCCGTAATGACGTGGCGTCTGTAACCTTCCGGCGTGGGTTCGCGTTCTCGCGATCGCATAGCCGCGATTATATTCGATGGGCGGCCGTCGCGAAGCCTCACCTCTCGCTGTTTCGTCGGAGCGATCGAGCGACGGACGGGCTTGACGGGCCCCAACGGACCGTTCAGAGTGCCAGGGTAAAGGGCGACGATCATGGCGGATGCGATCGCGGTCGTCAGGGATTTGATCTTTTCCTCAAAGATTAGCGGGACGGCTCGCGCCGTCGGCATCGACGCCAAGATTGTTTCCACGACGAACGCGTTACAAGCGGCTTTGGATGGCGGCGATGTGGCGCTGGTGATCGTCGATATGAGCTTGCCAAATGACGAGGCCATTGCCGCGCTGCGATGCGGCGCCGGTCACGCATCGAGGCCGACGACCGTCGCATTTTATTCACACGTACAATCCGCGTTGCGAGAAG
>CAYMXF010000372.1:0-3515 GCA_964393935.1 uncultured Planctomycetaceae bacterium | reverse complement strand
AAGTGGGGATTCATCGACAAGACGGGTAAGATCGTGATCGAGCCGCAATTCAACGAGGCCGCGGACTTTGCGGATAGTCTGGCTTGCGTGAAGGCCGGCGGCGAATGGCGGGGCCATTACGGTTACATCGATGCCAAGGGCAAGATGAAGATCAACCCGACTTTCGAGGCCTCCGAAAGCTTCAATGATGGCCTCGCGTCCTTCAAGCGCGACGGCAAATGCGGATTCATCGATACGAACGGAAAAGTGGTCATCGAGCCGCAGTTCGACGGCGCGTGGGGATTCTCGCACGGCCGCGCGTGCGTAAAGGTCGGCGGCAAACTCGGCTTTATCGACAAGGCCGGAAAGATGGTGGTCAACCCGGTGTACGAGAACGCCAAGTCGTTCAATGAAGGACTCGCTTCCGTTCAGCGCGACGGCAAGTGGGGCTACATCGGAACGGATGGCACTACCATGATCCCGCCCACCTATGAAGAGGCGGGCGATTTCCATCTGGGTCTCGCGCAGGTCAAGACACATGACGATCTGTGCTGGGTCGGTAAAGACGGCCAGATCGTCTGGCGTCCGACGACCAAATAAATCCGCCGGGATGGGCGGCTGATCTTCGGCTGATCGGGTGCGGGAGGGCATTCGCCCTCATCTGCTCTCTCGCACTGACAGCCAGAGTCTCGGATTAAGAATCCGAAGGAATGTTACGCGTTTCATGAACGAATTGAACTATGCACGACCGGGGACTCGCGAATGGGGCCCGGCTATGGATGAAGGAGACCCTGACCATGTTGCGGCTAGCTGTTGTTTTTCTGGTGATCGCCTTGATCGCAGCCTTCTTCGGCTACGGTGGCGTTGCGAATTATTCCTATGAAGGCGCGAAAATCTTTTTCTTCATCTTCATCATTCTCGCAGTGCTGTCTTTCCTGGGAGGAAGGTTCAGAAGGTCAACCGTCTGACGTCGGACCGCCCGTCGATGAATGTTTCCGCCTGATACGGCGGAAGTGCGGAATTCAGTCGGACTCCGCCACTGACCCCGAGGGGGGTCGGTGGCTGAGCCCTCTGATAGTCAATGGCCCTTGAATAACTCGTTCCAGGGGCTCGTATGGCCCATGGGGATCAGTCGGATGAATCACATTTTTCAGGAGAGAGGACTCGCGGCGTCTGTTGCGTGATAGAGCCATGAGTTCGGTTCGCTTCCGTTTCTGCAAAGAGATGCAGAAGAAAAGAGAAAAACAATGTTCGCCAGAAGTTTGAAGTCACCTAACACGATCACGATATTGCTCATTACATTGCTGCCGCTGGTTTCGACGGCCGGCTGCGGACCGACCATCAAGACCATCACGCCCACCGGCAAACAGCCGCTGGAATCCGTGCTGGTCGAGGGGACCGGGCCGGGCGGGGGGCTGGAAGGCCTAGACCATGCCGCCATCACCGTCGACGGCGGGCCGGTCGGCACGCCTCAGTTTTCGTATCCCAGGCCCGAGGTCTTCATCCCCGTGCGCCGGGGGGATGGTCGTACCACTACGGGCACAGTCGAGGTTTCGGCCCAGAACGCTGCCGGCGTCGGGAATGTCGTAGCCTACTCGGCGGCAAACGTGCCCGTGAATGCGCCGGCGGTGAGCATCGACGTCATCTCGCCGCCGTCCCGGCTGCAATTCTCCAACGAGATCACGATGACCATCCTCGGCGGTGGAATATTCCCCGGCGCCCGCAACGCGGGCCTTGGCCGTCCTCATGCCGGGCCGCCGGAGGTGCAAGCCGTGCCCGTGGGCGGCGGAACGAACGTGTCGGCGGCGAAAGTGATCTGTCTGACGGCCAACTCGATCCAGGTGTTCTTTCCCGACACGCTGCCGCACGGGAGTTACAAGATTTATCTGAAGAACGATGACCGCTACGGGGGCGCGAGCGGGACGTCGGATGTGATGTTCGAGTGGAAGTAAGGGCCGAGGAGAGCCGAAGGAAAAGCCTTTAGGAGCAGAAGTCAGCAGATTGAATGAAGAGCGTATGCGAGACAGCCCTACAAGGAAATAAGACATGCGCAGCACACCGCTCATCGCCATCGGAGTCATCCTTGCCGTCCTCGGCGCGGCGGCCCTCAGTTGGCAGAAAATCAGTTATACTACGCGCGAGACGGTGGTTGATGTCGGGCCGGTCAAAGTGACGGCTGACAACAAGAAGGACCTGCCGCTGTCGCCGATCTTGGGCGGCATTGCGCTGGCCGGCGGAGTCGGGTTGATCGTCGTGGGGGCTCGGAAGCCATGATGCGACTCGTGAAGGGACGAGAGCGGATCATCGTTTCGCCGGTCGTGCATGAACAGTCGGAGATTCGTGAGTGCAAAGAAGCAGGCTATTCAGATGGACTCGGCCACTGACCCGGAGGGGGGTCGGTGGCTGAGCCCTCTGATAGTCAAAGGCCCTTGAATGGAGACTTCTCCGCGGTCTTATCGCCAATGGAATTCAGTCGGATGAATCAGGTTTTCGACGGAGAACAGCCATGAACATCATCGGGAGGTCACGAGTGGGCACCGTTCGGCCCCTATTTGTATCGACCTATCCGCCGGAGGAATGCGGCCTGGCCACATTCACAAAGGACTCTGCCGACGCGGTGGACTTGGCGGCGCGCGGGCCGGTGTCGTCGTTGGCCGCGATCCAGAAAACTCGCTCGCTGGACTACGACGACCCGCGCGTGGTGCACGTCATCGACAACATCCGCCCTAACGCCTACCGCCTGGCCGCGGAGGTGGCGAACGACGGCCCGTATGACGTGGTCAGCTTGCAGCACGAATTTGGCCTTTACCCTGGAGAGTGGGGCGCCGGCGTGTTGGACTTTGCGCTTGCCTGTCGCAAACCGATTGTCACCACGCTCCACACGCTGATGACCGAGCCGGCCCCGCTGCCGCGAAGAATCATTCGACACTTGGCGGCTCACAGCCAGGGAATTGTCGTCATGACAAAAATTGCCGCGCGGCTATTGGCTGGCGTCTACGGTGTGCCAAGTGCGAGAGTGCGGGTGATCCCGCATGGGGTTCCCGAGGTCGTTCCAGAACACGACGATGATCACAAGAGCCGGCTGGGCCTGACGGGCCGGCGGGTCATTTGTACCTTCGGTCTCATCAACCGTGGCAAAGGCTTGGAGCACATGATCCGAGCCATGCCTACCGTGGTTGCAGCTTGCCCTGACATCATGTACCTGATCGTGGGCGTCACCCACCCGCAGGTCAAACGCCAAGAGGGAGAAATCTATCGGGAGTTTTTGACGGCAATGGCGAAGTCGCTGGGCGTGGGCCCCCATGTGCGTTTCGTTGACGAGTATCTCAGTCTTCCTGATCTCCTGGCGCATTTGCAGGCCTGTGACGTATATGTGACTCCGTACGTGGGAAAAGACCAGATCGCCAGCGGCACTTTGGCATATGCCATAGCAGCGGGCCGACCGGTCGTGAGTACACCCTATCTCTACGCCGAAGAGGTGCTGGCCGAAGGACGGGGCTTGCTCGTGCCGTTTGCTCAAAGCGCCGGCCTCGCCG
>CAYMXF010000371.1:0-3532 GCA_964393935.1 uncultured Planctomycetaceae bacterium | reverse complement strand
TTCAGCGGGACGGCCGCGATCGCGTCGACGACGTCCATGCCCACCACCACGTTCGCAAAGACCGTGAAGCCCCCGTTCTGGGTGTCCAGGTTCGCGGAATTGTCCGCCAGATTGACGAAGAACTGGCTGGTGGCCGAATCGGGATTGCCACTTTGCTTCGCCATCGCCACCGTCCCGCGCAGATTGCTGCGCGTCGGGCTGAACTCATTCTGGATCGGCGGGCGAAGGGGCGACTGCGCCGTCCCATCGGGCAAGATCCCGCCGCCCTGAACCACGAAATCCACTACGACGCGGTGGAAAATGGTCCCATCGTAAAAGTCGTCGGTCGCATATTGAAGGAAATTCTCCGTCGTGATCGGCGCATCTTCGACCAGGTCCAGGACGATATCCCCCATGCTGGTGGTCAGCCGCACGCGATCAGGGGTCACGACTCGAAAGCCCGCCGCCAGCGTCGCCGTGGACGTGTCCGGATTCGTAACGATCACGTCGTAGTCTCCGAGCGCCGCGCCGCTCAAATCGAAATCCGCCCGAAGGCTCGTCTCGCTGAAGAATTGCACGCTCGTCCCGTTGATCGTCGTGCCGCCCCTGTGCAATTGAACGGTCGCCCCATTATCGAAATTCTCGCCGTCGAGCGTGACGTTGGAGACGGCCGTATCGACGACTCCAAAGTTCGGCGACGCCGAGCGGACAAACGGATCGCTGCCCGTCACGTTGACCACCTGCGATTGCGTCCTCGTGGTTCCAAATTCATCGGTCACGCTCAGCACGACCGTATAGTCGTCCGGAACGGCGTAGGTATGCGAGACCACCGGTCCCGTCACGGGATCGCTAGTGTCGCCGAAGTCCCAACTGAAGCTGGTCAAGGGTCCGTCGGGATCGCTGCTGCCGCGACCGTCGAAGTTGACGCGCAGTGCGTTGGCGGCGTCGATCGCGAAGGTGAAGCTGGCCGTCGGTTGCGAGTTCAGAAGGAGCGTACGCGTCGTGGTACCCTGTGCGCCCCGATCGTCCGTCACCGTCAAGCGGATGACATAACGTCCGCTCGAATTGTAGGTGTGTTCGACCTCGCGACCGGTCCCGGCCTCGCCATCTCCGAAGTCCCAATCGAAAGACTCAATCGTGCCGTCCGGGTCGCGGCTGCCGCCGGCGCTGAATCCCCGCGCCAAGGAAACGACCTGATTCTGATCGTCGACCACGTCATGCACGACAAAGTCCGCGATCGGCGCCGCATTGGGGCCGGTCACGCCAACCGGCAGAATGCCGATCCCGATCTGCTCAGGCCCCTTTCCGCTGGCAAGGTCGCGCGGCCCAAAGAGATGAACGCTCACTTGAAAAGTCCCGTTCCTGGAAAACGCGTGTGTGATCGACTTCCCCTGCGATAGTGGCAGGTTTGATTGCATCGAACCATCGCCGAATTCCCAGTTGAGTGTTTTTGTTTCCGGGTAATCGCTGAGATCGACTTGGAAGCTTCGCTGAAACGTGTTCTCCGACGGACCAAAAGGAACGATGATCGGCGGCGGCCGCAGGGAGACCCCGAGCCCATTGCTGACCAAACACCCATCGGAGGTCATGCCCATCATGACCGACAGACCGCCCAACATGCAGATAACGGCGATTCGCTTCATCTTCAAAGCCCCCAGCGCAGCACTTCCCCCCGGACAGCCCTATGATCATCCCCCCGCAAGAAGACGGGAATGTGTACCCTCATTCTAGGCCGACACCAAGCGGGCAGTCACGAAGCGAAAACCCTTTTCCAGGGTCCGCAAATCTATGGATCACATCCCGCTCTATGTAGCACAGTCGCCTTCGGCTGTGGCCTGCCCCAGGCAGTTGAGCCGGCAAACTTACCCGGTCCAACCCCATTTCGATTTCCTTACGTGGGCAATTTTTCCCAATTCAGTTCGCACGATCCGGTAACTCTCACCCACTTGTGCCTGCATACACGGAAAAAACTGACCCACCGGACGTACGAACCCATCATCACATAACTCTCTAAGACCTTACCTGCGCAAGGTTTAGTGTTTTAGATTCAACAATAGAACCAAACTGGATGGCTAGGTGGCACGCCGGTTGCCTAACGCTATTTTCGCGGCAAATGTTCTTTTCCATCGGAGGACGCTAAGTGAAGGAGATGCTACGCAAGATTCACCAGTGACCTGAACGAGTCGCCGGTTTCAAACGTGCCAGGCCCAGAAATGGGTCGGTTGTGTAAGGGGTGGGTCCGAGTGCGAGGCGGGCCCATCCCGTTTTTTTGCGCGCTACGTCAATCTCGCCCTGAAAATTTTCGCCTTCACGCCGTCCGGCCTTACGAGGACGCGTAGCGTACGCCCGCACGACGGGCACCGCCCGAGATACTGCCGCTCTTCCGGTCGTCTATAGACCCGCGAATAGACTCCGCAACACTCAAAGTGAATCCCAATCCAGGGCCGGTCGCTTTCCCCGTCTCCGCCGCGCGCAACTTCTTCCGCTTCAGCGGATGAGACGATGTCCAGACGGTCATCGGACGAATGGGCCATACGTGCCTTATCGGCCGACGGGGTGCGGCCGCGGTCGGGGAGGCTGATGCCCGATTGCCCGCGCTGCTCATCGGCAGGGCAGCGAGAAACCTCGAAAGGCCAGGATCTCACGCCCGCCCCGCCACGGCGAGGTCGTCCCGACACGGCGGGTAAACTGCGGCGCAGAGCCCGCAGAGAGAGAATAGTTTTGGGCAGGCCGGAACGCCGACGTGGTCCACAGATGGTGCAGATTTTCACGGATTCAGGTTGGGTCTTTGGGTACTCCTTGGGTATGTTGTTTTTTGTGGAAACGAGCGGAAACGAGCGGAACAGCCCAATGCGGAATGCGGAAGTGATCCGCAGATTGGCGCAGATGGGCGCGGATGGGGGGCTGAACAAGGCCGGGAACCCTGAAAAAGACTGAACAAGCCGGAAAATGCGAAGGCGTGGGGCTTGAGGCATGAGGGGCTGTGCTGCGTGTGGGCGGATGCACATTTATCGTAATTTGCCTGATGATCCTCACGGCGCTATCTCCAGGGCCGAAAGTGAATGACGAATGGCGAACAGCGAAAGAAGAGGGCCAGCACGCTGCGCGGCGCGGCGGGTAGTTGAATAATTCAGGAAAAAAAGAGGGGGCCTGAACAAAGCTGAATTTCGTGAATTTTACGCGATGGCGGCTCAGAAACAGGGGTCGGATGCGCGCCGGACGATCGGCGAAGTTGAATTTGGCGGTAGTGAAGGGGCCGAGGGGATGAAGAGCGAATCTTCGATTCGACATTTGTTTTCTCACGGCGCGGAATCTCCGGGGACGAGCCGAAAGCTGTAAGCCATAAGCCGTAAGCTGACGGCGGCACGGGGCGGCCGATCTTTCGTGACTCCACCCATTACCCTTGCTCAGCGCACAAGCAAATCAGGATGGGCGCGGCAAGAAAAACGTAAGTCGATATTCTGCTCGCACTTGGAGGCGAAGAAATGCTCGGACGAGTCTTCTGTGTTGACGCCTTGCCGACCTTGGCCGCGGTCCCCGGCGATCAAAAAAA
>CAYMXF010000370.1:0-3533 GCA_964393935.1 uncultured Planctomycetaceae bacterium | reverse complement strand
GGCGTTGGGGTGTTTGCATTCGCACGCCGATAGAGATAGAAGAGGGCTTGGCGGCGGTGGCAGGGGGGCGCGGCGGACAACTCCAGGAGTATGGACGTCAGGAGTGCGAGTGGATGGCGGGTGATTCTCGATGCATCGGGGTGTTCGATTCGGGCATCGGCGGGCTGACGGTCGTCCGCGAGCTTCAGCGACGGCTGCCCAATGAGCGAATCGTCTATTTCGGCGATACGGCCAGGGTTCCTTACGGCACCAAGAGTATGCAGACCGTTACGCGTTTTGCGCGCGAGATCTGCGAGTTTCTCCTGCGGTTCGATCCCAAGATGATTGTCGTGGCGTGTAATACCGTCAGCGCGGTGGCGCTGGAGGAGTTGGAGTCGGTGCTGACCGTGCCGGTCTGCGGTGTCGTCGATCCCGGCGCGCGGCAGGCGGTGCTCCTGGCGCAAGGCCACACCATCGCCGTGATCGCGACGGAGGCGACGATCTCCTCCGATGCCTATCGACGGGCGATGAATCGATATCAGCCGAGCACGCGCGTGATCCAAAAACCGTGTCCGCTGTTCGTGCCGCTCGTGGAAGAGGGCCGTCGCTGCGAAGATGCGATCACGAAAGCCGTCGTTCGCGACTACCTCGAACCCATCATGCGATTGGATCCAAAAGTCCTGGTGCTGGGGTGTACGCACTACCCGCTGCTCAAGCAGGCGATCGCGGAATTTGTCGGGTCGGGCGTGAAGCTCGTCGATTCCGGCGAGCAAATGGCGGCGACGGTCGTCGAACGGCTGCGTTCGCGCGCGGAATTGACCGAGGGCGGCGAAGGAGGCAGCCTGACTTGCTACGTGAGCGATAATCCGCAAAGATTTCGCGAGTTGGGTCAGCGATTTCTCGACCACGCCGTCGTGGACGTGACGTGGGTTTCGCACGAACAGCTGGTGTCGCAGGACCCGGCGGCGGCGATGTAGGGCGATGGGGCGAACGCGAAACATTCCATCCCTTCTTCTTGCCTTGGGAGCAGTGGCAGCGGCGATCTCTATGCCCGGCTGTTCATCCTCGCGCGGCGGCCGTTGGTTCCAACGGCCCAAGACGAGTCACGACTATCTCGACATGGCGCTGGAGGCGCCGGGGGCGGATGACCGGCGAAAGGGGATCATGGGCCTGGCCGCGAGCCGCGACGGCAAGAGCGACTGGGCGATGAAGGTGTACGACACGGTCGCGCGGACCGATCGGGATTCGATGGTCCGCTGCGCGGCGATTCGCGCGATGTCGCCGGCGGCGGGGGCCGATCAAGTGCCGACGCTGCTGAAGCTGCTCGAAAGTACGGCGCAGCGGATGGCGGATTGCCGTTCGGCGCCTGGACCGGTGCGATGGGAGGCGGCGAAGTTGCTCTTGGTCGTCGTTCGGGACTTTTCGTATCAGGAGTCTCAGCGGCCGCAGATCGTAAAAACACTGCTGGATCGACTCGCACGCGATCCCGATCGCAACGTCCGGCTGACCGCGATCGAGACGCTTTCCTATTTTGCGGAGACGCCGATCCCAGGGGCGCTGGTCGATGCCCTGGAAGATGAAGACTTCGCGATTCAAAACGCGGCCGAGCAATCGCTCATCGCACTGACCGGCCACACGCACGATCACGATGCGAGGGCGTGGCGAAAGTGGCTCTCGGAAACGAAGGACCCGTTTGCCGAGGCCGGCCAAACGCCGGCGGGCGCGTCCGCGAAGAGTTCAAAATGGGGGGAATGGCCGTGGTAGGAGAATTACGAATTACCAATGACGAATGACGAAAATAGGTCGAGGCACGATGTCCCTACTTTTTGTCATTCGTAATTCGTCATTTGTCATTTTGAACCAGCCCGTTCATAGAGGTCGCCGGGCAGGCGGCGGACGACACCCTTGAGTTGAAGGCTCGTCAGAACGGCGGCGACTCGGGCCGGGGGCAGTCCGGACCCTTCACAGAGACCTTCAATGGGGAGCGGCTCGTCGGCAATGGCGGCCAGCAGGCTTCGCTCCGCTTCATCGAGCGGAAGCGATCGCTGCTGGATGACTGGCCCCTCTCCTTCGGCCGGCCGCAAGGCGCTCAAGAGGGCCGTTCCGGCCTCGCCGAGTTCTTCCAGGATGTCGGGTAGGCCCGCGACGAGCTTGGCGCCGCCGGTCTTGATTAGATCGTTGCACCCTTCGGCGGAGGCCGTATCGATTCGGCCGGGCACTGCGAAAACCTCACGGTTGTACTCCGAGGCCAGGCGAGCGGTGATCAGCGCGCCGCTGCGCCGCGCGGCCTCGACGATCAGAACGCCGAGTGACAGGCCGGCAATGATGCGATTTCGCGGTGGGAAGTTCTTCGAGTCCGGCACGACGGACATCGGTAGCTCGCTCAGGAGCGCTCCGGCGTCACGGATTTTTTCGGCGAGTTCGCCGGATTCCGGTGGATAAAGATGACACAAGCCGCAGCCCAGGACGGCGATCGTTCGTCCCCCGGCGGCGAGCGCGCCGCGGTGTGCGGCGCTGTCGATGCCACGGGCCATGCCGGACACGATGGTCAATCCGGCGCTGGCGGCGAGCGCCGCGAAGCGCTCGGCCTGTTCCGCGCCGTAGCGCGAACAATGCCGCGAACCGACCACGCCAAGGGCCAGCGTATCTTCGCGGGCGAGCGCTCCTTTGAGGTACAAGCAAGCAGGCGGATCCTCGATTTTCTTCAGCGCCGGCGGATAGTCCTCGTCCGCCAAGCACAGGATTCGCACGCCGTTCCGCGCGGCGAGTTCAAGCTCCTCAGCGACGTTTGACGCATCGCGTCCCCGGGCAATGTTGTCGGCGACCGTCCGGCCGATCTTCTCGACGGAAACGAGTCGCGAGACGCTCGCGCCGAGAACCGCGTCAATATCGCCCAACTCGCTGAGGAGATTGGCGAAGCGGATCGGGCCGACCTCCTGGCAGAGGTGCAGGCGCAGATATTTCTCGGCCAAGGGGCTGGCCACTTCATGCGATGACATGGAGGCGATTGTAGCGAGACCGGCCCGATCCGGCGCGACTTGTTAGATCGTCGCCGGACAGGCTTTGCAGGGCCTGGATGGATATCATGGGGCCATGCCGCCGGATGGACATGATGAACACAGGAATCATTTGCGCCGCCTCTTACTCCCCCTTTTGTTCCCCATGTTCCTCGTCGGCGCAGCCGTCACGGCGATCCACTGGCCGGCGCTTTCCGCCGGCGCGCTGTCCTTCGACGATCAGCAGTACCTCAATGATAACGTACTGGTCCGTAATCCGAGTTGGTCGTCGGCCTCTCGCTTCCTGACCGAAATCTCCACGCCATCGACCGTAAGGGGATATTACCAACCTCTGACAATGATCTCGCTTATGTTTGATTATGCCCTCGGCGGCCGGCCGGACCACTTGCAACCCTTTCACCGCACGAGCCTGATCCTGCACGTGTTGACGACGATCTCCGTGCTGTTCCTGATGTATCAATTGTTCGCCAGCCCTGTCTGCGCGGCGCTGGCGGCGCTGCTCTTCGGCGCGCACCCGATGACCGTGGAGGCGATCGC
>CAYMXF010000369.1:0-3540 GCA_964393935.1 uncultured Planctomycetaceae bacterium | reverse complement strand
AGGTGGAGGAAAAGCTTTTCGCCAGCGATTCGCGGAACGTGCCGGTGCGGCCCGCCCTGCGGGAAAAATTGAAGGTTTCGGCCCCCGGCGAAGCCCTGGTGGACTACGCCGCCGCCGCCGAGAAGCTCGACTTGTCAGACACCCTCGTCCGCGACATCCTGCTCGAATGATAGTCGCCGCCGCCGTACGTCTGACTCGTTACGTCGGCTGGGCCGTCCTCCTCGCCTCGATCGGGGTCATCCTTTGGACGTTGGTTGTGCAAGCCGTTGCCGGCCCCGTCGCGGGCCAGTCGATTTGGCCAACGCCGCGGCTCTGGCGATATTACTGTACAACGCTGGCGATGGCGTCGAGTGCCACAGTTATGGCACTCCTCCTGGCGATTCCAGCCGTCGTCGCGTTTGCCCAAGTCCGCACGTTCTGGCAGCGCCGTCTCCTCGCAAGTCTCGTTCTCCTGCCGCTCGTCACGATGCCCAGCATCTTCGCCTACGCCTGGCTGCTGCTTTCCACGCGCCCAGGCAGCCCGATCGCGCTGTTCTTGCAACGAATTGGCTGGAACGCCCCCGGCGCGCCGCCGTTTCAAGCCGCCTGGGTCCTCGCCACCTGGCTCTGGCCGATCCCCGCGATGGTGCTCACCGCCGCGTTCAATCACATCGGCCGTTCGGCGTATCATCTGGCGCTGGTCGATGCCTCTCCTTTGCGAGCTTTCCTGAACGGCGCGCTCCCTGTCATGCGAGCGCCGCTCGTGGCGGCAGCGGCGATCACTTTCATTCTTTCGGCGACCGACGCCACGATCGCCCCGCTCGTCGGCGCGACGGAAGTCTGGCCGGTGGAGATGCTGGCCACGGCATCGATCGCCGCGAAGTACGACCGCCCGGTGGGGTATCTACTGTGGACCGCGTGGCCGATGTTGGCGACGATCGCGCTGGTCGCCGCCGCCGCGACGCCGGGCCTTCGACAAATGACGAGCTGGGCGGACGCGCCGGACGATGAGATCAGCGCGCCCGCCGGCGGCCGACGACAATGGGTCTGGGCCGTCGCATGCATGATCGCCTTCGCCATCGTCGTTTTGCCGGTGATCGTCTTCTGCACCGAGATGGCGACCGGCCGCGTCACTGCGTCACAATCCATTGCGACGGCCTACAAGACGCTGCGCCGCGACGGCCTCGCCACGCTGAGCGCCGCCGTTCTCGCGGGCTTCGCCGCGATCGCATTCGCAGTCGCGTTGATCGACGACGCGGCATTGGGTCGTCGTCGTCGCGTTGCCGGCAAGATCGCCACGGCGCTCGTCATCGGCGCGGCCGTTCTCCCTCCCGAGTTGATCGGTACGGCCCTTGCGAGCTTCTATTCACGCATCGGCAATCCCGCGCGATGGAACGTCTACGACAACACGCCCTGCGTCTGGGCCGCCGCGATGGTCGCGCGCTTCGGCTTCCTCCCAGTCTGCATCGTGCGGCTGATGAACCGCCGGACCCGCGACGATCAAGTCGCGCAGGCCCGGTCCGACGGCGCGTCGCCGCTCGACATCGTCGCGCGCATTCGCCTGCCGGTATTGGCGGGTTCGCTCGCGGTCGCGGGCCTCCTCACCGCGTGCTTGTCGTTTTCCGAAATCGGTGCGACGATCCTGGTCCAGCCGCCTCAATACTTCGGCGGCAGCCTCGCCGTCCAAGTGGACTCGCAGATGCACTACGGCCGACAAGACCAGACGATCGCTTCAAGCCTGATGCTGATGCTCCCGGCTATCGCCGTCGCGCTCGTTTTCCCCGTGCGACTTCGGATGCGCCGCGCGGTTTTGCTGACATTATGTCTTTTGGCGATGACCGGCTGCGACCGCCAGGCGCTCAAAAACGGCCGCGTCGACACCGTCTTCGGCGGGCCGGGGCTTTCGCCGGGCGAGTTCAGTTACCCTCGCGCCATCGCCGTCTCGCCGGTCGATGATTGTCTCTACATCGTCGACAAAACCGCCCGCATCCAGCGCTTCAGCCCCAAGGGCGAATACCAGCATCAATGGCGAATGCCGGAATGGGCCAACGGCAAGCCGACCTCTCTTCTGGTCGATCGGACCGATCGCGTGTGGGTCGCCGATACGCACTACGCCCGCATCATGGTCTTCAATCGCGACGGCAAGGAGCTGTTCCGCTTCGGCCGTCACGGCGAAGGGCTGGGCGAATTCACCTTTCCATGTTCACTCGCGCTGGATCGCGATGGAATTGTCTACGTCGGTGAATTTGGCGGTAACGATCGCATCAGCAAGTTTTCCCAAGACGGCAAGTTCCTCTCCTCCTTCGCCGACAAGACCTCCGGTCCCGCGTGGGTCGAGCGCCCGACGGGACTGACCTTCGACGAGACCGACGTCCTCTGGCTCGCCGACTCTTGTCATCATCGTATCTGCCGGTACAGCCGCGACGGCAAGCTGCTGTCGGCCTTCGGTGAGCCCGGCGACGGCCCCGGACAGCTCAATTACCCCTATGGCCTGGCCCTGGAATCGCGCGGCACGGTGCTCGTGGCCGATCGCGGCAACAATCGTATCGCCCGCTTCGATCGCAACGGAAAATACCTCGGCAGTTGGGGCGGCCCCGGCCGTGACGCGGGGCAACTCGCGCAGCCGTGGAACGTGGCCGTCTCCTCCAAAGGGCTGATCTACGCCCTCGATTCGTGGAATAATCGCGTGCAGATCGTAGACTGGTAACGACGTCGAAGGGCGAACCGCTGATGGCTTTCTTGTTGGAACGATTCGACCGGCCGATGTGTCTGCTTCTCGCGCTCATCATCCTCTTGATGGCGTGGATGGCGCGGCGCTCGCTCGCCGGGCTCGGGCCGATCCGCGGCAAGCTCTGCCTCGTGATGCGGAGCGTCGTGATCCTCCTTCTCGTACTCGCGATCGCCGGCGCCCATCGCATCCTCAAGAACGACGACCTCTCCGTCCTCTTTTTGCTCGATCAGTCGCGTTCCATTCCCGTCGATCAGCGCAAGCAAAGCGAGGAATTCGTCCGCAACGTCACGACGAAGATGAAGCCCAACGATCGCGCGGGCATCCTCACCTTCGACGGCCTTTCCAAGATCGAGCAGCTCCCCAGCAAGCCCGGCCCCGAAGGCGGCGTACACGTGCCGATGCCCCTGGCGGAGGGCCAGCGCCCCGACCGCACCAACATCGCCCAGGGCCTTCGCATCGCCGCGGCTTGCGCGATGGACTCGACGAATAACCGCGTGGTAATCCTCTCCGACGGGATTCAAAACCTCGGCGACGCTCTCGAAGAGGCGAAGATGGCTCGGGCGAATCACATGACCGTGGACGTCTTGCCGATCGTCCACGAACAAAAAGCCGAGGTCGTCTTCGAACAAATAGTCGTGCCGCCGTATGCCAACCTGCACGAGCAAGTCCCGCTTCGGCTCATCGTCAAGAGCGACCGCGCGACGAGTGGCACCATCCTGATCTACCAGCGCGTCGGACAGGACGAAGAACTTCTGAACCTGAACCCCGGCGCGGTCGGCGGCGGAAAGAAGGGTTCCGGCCGGCGGGTGCCGCTCGAAAAAGGCCGCAAC
>CAYMXF010000368.1:0-3542 GCA_964393935.1 uncultured Planctomycetaceae bacterium | reverse complement strand
GGGTCATTCTACTTTGTTTTGCCTTTCCGCGGCCGGTCGCGCGGTTGGATGCGGCTCGTTTTGCCGGCGTTCGAGGCGCACAACGTGCATCATACCCATCATGCCTCGTTCTGCTCGCATCGCGCCTCGCGGCTGGGCCTATGAAGTCCTGAATCGCGCCGTCGCCCGGCTGCCAACCGGGGAAACGAGTCGCGTCCCCTTCACCCTCCTCTCCTTATTCGCCCCCTGGATGGCGACTTCTCGCTCGTGAAGAGAAGAATCCGCGATTCTTTACCGGTAAACCTCTTGTCGATATAAACCTGCGTTTGATCGCGGCGGTTCCTGGCCAGCAGACGGCCGACGGGTTAATCTCTGGCCGGCGGATCGTCCGTCAGGCGGCCTCTAGCGATGCACGGGCGAAACGCTCCGGCTGAAGACGGGATGTCCACTGGATGGCCCATCGACCAAGGGCTCAGCGATCGAATGAATCCCACCAACCACCGGCACCTCTTGGAAGCCCGCAACCTCATCAAGGCCTACAGCGGCCGGGTCGTGGTCAACAGAGTCTGCTTTTACGTCGGGCGCGGCGAGATCGTCGGACTGCTCGGCCGCAACGGCGCGGGCAAGACGACGAGCTTTCGCATGACCATGGGCATCGTGAAGCCCGACGGCGGCTCGGTGCTCTTTAACGACGAAGACATCACCACGCTGCCCATGTACCGCCGGGCGCAAAAAGGCGTCGGATATCTTTCCCAGGAAAACAGCGTCTTCGTCCGGCTCTCGGTCGAGAAAAATCTGCTGGCCATTCTCGAACTTATTCACGGGCTCTCCACGACCGAGCGCCGTCGCCGGGCCCACGAACTTCTCGAACAGTTCGGACTTCTGCGCAACGCCAGGCAGGAAGCGCGAACGCTTTCGGGCGGCGAGCGGCGCAAGCTGGAGATCGCCCGGGCGCTTATCACCAAGCCCGCCATCATCCTGCTGGACGAGCCTTTTTCCGGCGTGGACCCGATCGCCGTTCAGGATTTGCAAAGGGAGATCCGCCATCTCAAGCGGGACCTCGGGCTGTCGTTCCTCCTGACCGACCACAACGTCCGCCAGACGCTCGAGGTCACCGACCGCAGCTACATCATTCACGAAGGCAGCGTGATCGCCGAGGGACCGCCGCGCGAATTGATCAACGACCCCACCGTGCGCGAGGCGTATCTTGGGACGACGTTCCGCGGCGACGAGTTCGACCACCCACCGACGACGCCGCGCTGAACCATAACGGCGCCGAAGAAAGCGGCCCTCATCCGTCACTCCACGTGGTAACAGGCCGGGAAGGCCCGGTCGACGGACTCGACGTGGCGGGAGGTCGAACGGCCGTTGGGCTCCGGCGTCCGGCAGATCCATCTTAGATAGGCCAGGGCTCGGCGGATCGCGCGTTTGGCGCCGACGTGGCGATGTCGATGGTTCGTCGTCATGGAAGCTCCCCCGGCCGGCGGTGTCCCGACCGGCCTCGCCGCGAGGCGGCCCTTCTCTATCGCAACTTCCGTGCCACTCGCGTGATAGCGTCAGAAGCCCCCCGACGCCCACCGATCGGGCAGGGCTACGCACCCCGAATCAATCCTCATGGGCGTTAGTACCCAAATTTCGCCTACCAGCGATGATGTGGGCGGGAATTAGTGGAAAGACACTTGGGGGTTTGTTATATTGATATAAACGTGAGTACCAGGCGAGGATGCCGCAACAAGGCCGCACGACCCGCTATTCTCTGGTCCCTATAAACGCCCCGTTGCCGCGACCGCCACTCACTTCAAGATAAACGCGTTTTCGATAACGGAGTCACCGGAGGTCCTGGCCCAAACCTAGAATCGCTAGTAGGGGTGACAGAGCAGAGCGGCCGAACCGAACTATCAGCGGGCATCCTACCTGGAGCCTCCGAAAAGAGCCCAGGGCTTGCTGCGGCAAGATCAAAGGCGTTCGTTCGGTACCGCGGCTTTTCGGATCGGGTGTGGGAGAACAGAGCGGCAACGCCTCGACGTTCCCGGCGGCGGCCGCAAGGCAATTGTAATTACGCCAAGATGGCCAAACGTCTTGAAAATCTGATGTTTGTCCGCGAATTGGGGACCGGAGCCGGGACCAAGGTCGCGCTCATGCGCGATGCCCGCGACGGGGCTCAATACTGCAAGAAGTACGTCTCCGTCAACGCCCCGAATTATCAATCCCAGATTCGCCAGCTCAAGAACGAGTTCGACGTCGGCGTGCAGAACAACCACCCGGTCCTGCGCAAGAGCGTCGAGTACGGCATCGTCAAGCGCAAGCTGCGGGCGATCGAGGCGTACAATATTTTACAATTCGTGGAAGGCATCCCCCTCGACAAGTTCGCCGAGTCCAACCCGCTATCGCTCATCGTCAAGACGTTTTGGCACGTGGCCGACGGCTTGCACGACTTGCACCGCCGCGGCTTTCTCCACGCGGACCTCAAGCCGCACAATATCCTCTGCGCGAAGAACGGCCGGCCGACCCTCATCGACTTCGGCCAGGCCTGCCCGATGCTCACGCGCAAGGAGCGCATCCAGGGCACGAAGGACTTCATCGCCAAGGAGCAGGTCGAGCGCCAGGCGCTGGACCAGCGGACCGACATCTTCGGACTGGGCGCGACGATGCACCGCATCTTCCTGGGCCGCTCCGTTGAGACCGAACTCAATAGCGCCGCCGTGACCAAGGGCGGCATCAACCTCGACTTCTGGCGCGACCCCAATCAAGATCAGTCGCGACAACTGGACCCGGCGCTGCTCAAGCTCATCGAGGACTGCTGCCAACCCGAGCGCGCCGACCGGCCGGAGAGCATGCAGATCGTCAAGGACCGGCTGGAAGTCACGTTCGATCGGGTGGCGAAGACGGCGTAGCACTGCTCATTCGCCGGGGCCGGCTCGGCTCGCTATCTTTGCATCGCAACAAACAAAAAAACGCCCGGCGAGCATTTCTGCGCGCCGGGCGTCTTGTATAGCAAGAAACAGAGATCGTCGGGAGTCTTCGTTGCCGAAGACCCGCGGCCGCTAAAAGCGGCCCGAAAATATGCTGACCATCAAGAAGCGAGAGACGGTTAAAAGGCGCCGAGGCGTCTTTTTTGTATCTCGTTCTCTAGGTTATCCCCTAGAAAGGAGGTGATCCAGCCGCAGGTTCCCCTACGGCTACCTTGTTACGACTTAGTCCCAGTCACCGGTCTTACCGTCGGCCGTCGCTTCCTTGCGGTTCGCTAAACGGACTTCGGGTACTACCAGCTTCCATGACTTGACGGGCGGTGTGTACAAGGCTCAGGAACACATTCACCGCGCCATAGCTGATGCGCGATTACTAGCGATTCCAGCTTCATGCAGGCGAGTTGCAGCCTGCAATCCGAACTGAGGGAAGTTTTCTGCGATTTGCTCCACCTCGCGGTCTTGCATCGCTCTGTACCATCCCATTGTAGGACGTGTGCAACCCTGGGCATAAGGGCCATGATGACTTGACGTCGTCCCCGCCTTCCTCCGGTTTGACACCGGCAGTCTCGCTAAAGTGCCCGGCATTACCCGCTG
>CAYMXF010000367.1:0-3552 GCA_964393935.1 uncultured Planctomycetaceae bacterium | reverse complement strand
GCCCCCGGGGGCCGTGCAGGCCGCCCTGCGACTTGACCACGGTGCCCAGGAACTCCCCGGTGGCCGCATTGAAGGCCTTCAGCGAATTGTCGCCCCCGTCGCCGACATACATCACGTCGTCGCCGCGCGCTGACTGCATCGCCGCCGATCCAACGAGGACCGCCGCTGCCGTCAGCATCAAGAATCTGTTTAGGTATCTCATCGCATGCTCCTTCTCGTGGTCTGCGTTGTAGTTAAGGAACCGTCGTCCGCGGCGTGCAGACTCAAGCGCCGCGGCCGGGCCACCCGCAACAAGCGGGTTTTTTGTGTGAGCCGGCAGGCTGTTTGGAAAAGCGTTGATGAAAGTATCCTCCTCAACGCTGCGTCCATGACGCGCCGTCCCATTCCCAGGTGTCGCTGAAGCTCCAGCCTCCGAACAGCACGGTTACGCCGCGGGCGGAGTCGTAGGCCATGGCGTGTTCTTGGCGCGGCGCCGGGCCGGTCGTGGTACGCAGCGTCCAGGTCGCGCCATCCCACTCCCAGGTGTCACCGTAAAACGTGTTGGTGTTCGCGTAGTTGCCCCCGAACAGGACCACCCGGCCTCGCGCCGAGTCGTAGGCCATGGCGTGCCAGGCGCGCGGCGCCGGGCCGGTTGTCGCCACATCCGCCAACACCGGCATCTGGCCGCGCGCGGTCGGCCCGAGAGCGGCGAGCGATGCGAGCAACGTCAGGACGACGACCACGCTCCTTCGATCGCCGTACCTCACGCGCCCGCCGCGGCGGGTCGGGCCCGCCTTCGCGCTTTGCGAAAGGGAGGCATCCCCGCGGTCCTCACACGGCCCACAATCCGCAGGTAACGCACAGGTCAAGCCGCCATCGAGCCGACTGGCCCCGGACGACGCCGCCGTGAGCCCGCCGAACGACGCCGACGAAGCATCGATCGATTCCGCCCTGCGACGAGACATCGTTACGCGAACGATCCCGATCTTTGGGACGAGCATGATTACCGCGGCCATGCACAGGCCGCACACGGGGAGCACCAGCGCCACAATTTCCATGACGTCTGCAAATCCAATCATCCAATCCCATACCCAATCTGTCGTCGTGCCGTTCATGATTCACCTCATGCTGGACCGAATGCCCTCGGCCGGGTTCGCGTTGACCTGGGAGATGCCCCCGTCTTACGGCCGCCGACGGGTTGATCCTGGCGTCCAACCCTAAGAGGCGTAAACCCGAGCCCTGCGACGCCACGCCGCCCGAATATTTTTTGGGAAAGGTCGCCAAAACAGAGAAAGTTACGTATTCGGACCGTGGTCGCCCAACGCACGCACTTGGTTAAATCCGGGGAAAACTGAAGCCCCCAACCCCTTTTCCCACGGGCGTTTGTGAATCAAATTGGGCGTCCGGAGTTGACCCGGATGCGTTAGGGATCGGATTCGATCGCGGCAGTAGCCATTGCGGGTTTGCGTTACCCGCCGATTTGGGACATTTGGCGGTTTCCGAAGTAAGAATGCACTTCGGGTTTGAAGGCGACACAGTCGACGAACGCTCGATGCAGTCGCGTCGCGCTGGGTCCTTCTCCTCTGAGAATCGGCCGTAATTCGACTTCCCCGCCATCAAACAGGCAGCTTCGCAGTTGGCCTTCCGCCGTCAGGCGCAGGCGGTTGCACGTCGCGCAGAATGGCTTGGACATCGCGCTGATAAAGCCGATCCGCCCGGCTGCGCTGCTCAGCCGCCAGACATTCGCCGGCCCGAATCCGGCATCTTTTGACGCGGATTCCAATGTGCCGAGCCGCCGCGTGATGCGCTCGCGGATGTCCTCTTCGCTGATGAACCGCGCCTCGTACTCGCCGCCCAACGCCGTGCGGCCCAGCGGCATGTATTCGATGAATCGGATCGTCAGATCGGTCTCGCGGGTCAGCGCGGCGAAATCGGCGAACTCGTCGTCGTTGATGCCGCGCATCGTGACGCAATTGATCTTGGGGTGTTTGAAACCGGCGGCGACGGCGGCGCGAATGCCGCGCCAGACCTGTTCGATGTCCGCCCCACGCGTGATCGCGCGAAACTTGTCCCGTTCCAGCGTGTCGAGACTGACGGTTAGGCGATTCAGCCCCGCCGCTTTCAACGCAACGGCATACTGATCGAGCAGCGCGCCGTTCGTCGTCATGGAAAGCTCGGTCACGCCGGGCACGGCGCGGAGCATCGCTACCAATCGCGGTAGATCGTGCCGAACGAGCGGCTCGCCGCCGGTCAGCTTGAAGGCACTGATGCCGTGGCCCAGGGCCGCGCGGGCGATCTCAACGATCTCTTCAAACGTCAACAAAGTCTCACGAGGCACCCAGTCGAGCTTGTCCTCCGGCATGCAATAAACGCAGCGGAAGTTGCAGCGGTCGGTCACGCTGATTCGCAGCGTCCGCACGGCTCGAATGTCGCGCGGGCCGGTGATCGAATCCGGGCGGATATCGACCTCGTCCACGATGGGTAGTGCGACAGGCATCGATATATAGTAGGGTATCGGACCGGCCGGGCCAAGCCGCCCCGCGGCCGTTTCCTGCGGGGTGGAACCATACGGGCGGCCGAGGCGTCAAATGGAAGGGCCGCTTGCGTGAAGGGACAGAGCGTCGTCGACGTCAGCGAGGAAGCCGACCTCGTCGAGCGCTGCCGCGGCGCCGACCGGGCGGCCTTTGGTCGGCTGATCGCGCTCCATCAGGACCGCGTGTACAACGTCTGCCTGCGAATGTGCGGTAGCCTCAGCGACGCGGAGGACTATACGCAGGAAGCGTTCATCATGGCGATGCGGTCGATCGATCGCTTCGACGGGCGAAGCCGGTTCTATACCTGGATGTTTCGCATCGCGATGAACGTCGTGATCAGTGGGAAGCGCAAGGGTGATCGTCCGGCGGTACGGTCTTTGGACGACGGGCGGATGGCGGATGATGAACCGGGGCGCTGGGCGCTGCGCGACAGTCTTGCCGATCGAGAGTCGGGGCCGCTGGAGCAGGCGGCGCTTCGCGAGGAGCACGCGAAGGTGATGGCGGCCTTGGCGGAGCTGGACGAGGAGCATCGAGCGGCGGTGATTCTCCGCGACGTGGAGTCGCTGGATTATTCGGAGATCGCGGAGGTACTGGGCGTGGCCGTCGGGACGGTGAAGTCGCGGCTGCACCGTGCGAGGATGGCCCTGCGGGAACGACTGCGGCCGATGATGGAGTCGCCGAAACATGGCTGACAGGCGACAACGAGACGAAGACCTGGAGCAGCTCACGGCGTATCTCGACGGAGAGCTGTCGGAGGCCGACCGCGCGGAGGTCGAGCGACTGATCGCCGAAGACCCGCAGGCGGCGCTCCTGCTCGACGAGCTTCGCCGGACGTCGCAAATGGTGCGATCCCTCTCGCGAGCGCCTGCGCCGGCGGACCTCGCGATACATATTGCCGATCAGTTGGAGCGCGAGGCCCTCCTGGGCGATACGGATGCGTTTGGCGGCGAACCAAGAAGACCATTGCGTTGGATGCGGCCGTTGTCATTGGCGGCCGGTTTCGTACTGGTCGTGACGGCAGGTTGGCTGCTTTGGCCGC
>CAYMXF010000366.1:0-3588 GCA_964393935.1 uncultured Planctomycetaceae bacterium | reverse complement strand
TGCACGGCGACCTGGGGATGATCCACGGCGACGACGTGGTCATCGCCCTGAGCAAGAGCGGCAGCTCGGAACTGGTCGAACTTCTCCCCCGCCTCAAGGCTCTGGGGTGCGTGGTGATCCTCTTGACGGGGAAGGTCGATTCGCTCGCCGCCCAACATGGGGACTTCGTGCTGGACATCGGGCAGACCGCTGAGGCCTGCCCGCTCGGTCTGGCACCGAGTTCCTCGACCGCGGCGATGCTTGCCCTCGGCGACGCCTTGGCCCTCACGGTCATGGAGCAAAAAGCCGTCCAGCCTGAGCAATACGCCAGCTACCATCCGGGCGGGGCCCTCGGACGGTACCTGATGAAGACCCGCGAGATCATGCGGACCGGCCCCCATTGCCCGACCGTTCCGGAGACGGCCACGCTCGGGGCGTGCTATGAGGCGATTCTGGCTGCTCCGCGCCGGGCCGGCGCCGCCGCCGTCGTTGACCTCGACGGGAAGTTGGTGGGCATCATTACCCACGGCGACTTCTTCCGGCTTTTCCAATCTCCGCACCGTTCGGCGGAGTGTCCCGTCAGTGAAGTGATGACCCGATCGCCGAAGCGGATCGGCGTGGACGCCCGGGTGAACGACGCCCTGCAACTGATGCGCCAGCACGCCATCGACGAACTCCCGGTGGTGGACGACGCCGGAAAACTCGCGGGCCTGATCGACATTCAAGACCTTCTCTCCAAGGGTTTCTCCGTCTTCGACGACGAGTAACCGCCCCGCCGAGGATAGGTCGTTTCGGGGCCGGATATGTCCGTGAATCAGTGCTCATCCTGCTCCCGTGAAATCCCCGCGGACAGCCGCGTCTGCCCGTACTGCGCCGACCCCGTCCCCTCCGCCCCGGCGATTCCGACGATGACGTCTCCACCCAAGCCTGCCGAAGCGAGCTATCATTCCGGGTTCGGTTCCGCCTCCTCCGACTCCATCGATAACGCCCGCTTCGCTCCCGGCACCATGCTCGCCGATCGCTACCGCATCGTCGGCCTGCTCGGCAAGGGCGGCATGGGAGAGGTCTATCGCGCCGATGATCTGAAACTCCGCCAACCCGTCGCCCTCAAGTTCCTGCCCGAAGCGCTCTCCCAAGACCCGCGAAAGCTCGAACGCTTCCTGCACGAGGTGCGCGTCGCGCGGCAGGTTTCGCATCCCAACGTGTGCCGCGTGTATGACATTGCCGAGGCCGATGGACAGCATTTCATCTCCATGGAATACGTGGACGGCGAAGACCTTTCGGCCGTTCTGCGGCGCATGGGACGACCGTCGAAGGAAAAGGCGTTGCAGATCGCCCGACAACTCTGTGCGGGGCTGGCCGCCGCCCACGACAAGGGCGTGCTCCATCGCGACCTCAAGCCCCACAACGTCATGATCGACGGGCAGGGGCGCGTGCGGATCACCGATTTCGGGCTGGCCGGTTTCGCTGAGGACTTCACCGGTAAGGAAGTCTACGCCGGGACCCCGGCCTACATGTCCCCCGAGCAGCTCGCCGGTCGGGGCGTCTCGGTCAAGAGCGACATCTACTCGCTCGGAGTGGTCCTGAGCGAATTGTTCACCGGCAAACGGTTGTTCGAGGGCACCACCCGCGACCAACTTCAACGCTCCCGGAGCACGGGCCCCACCACGCTTGCCACGCTTTCCGAGGACCTAGATCCCGCTGTCGAGCGGATCATCCTCCGTTGCCTTCAACCCGACCCCGCCGGAAGACCGTCATCGGCCCTTGCCGTCGCCGCCGCCCTGCCCGGCGGCGACCCGCTCGCCGCGGCGCTCGCGGCGGGTGAAACCCCGTCACCGGAAATGGTCGCCAACGCGGGGGACGTGGGCGGAATGCGCCCGCCGGTTGCAATTGCGTGTCTCCTGGGCATCGTTCTGGGAACGATCGCCATGATGTTCGTCCGCGATTCCATGCTCAAACACGTGCCCCTCGAGAAACCGTCCGAGGTGTTGGCAGATCGGGCGAAGGAAATTCTCAAGAAAATCGGGCACACGGCCCCCGCGCGCGACTTCGCCTATGGTTGGAGTGAGGGCTCGGATTTCATCCGGCATATCGAAGACACGGACAAATCCGCGGCCCGCTGGGACCGGTTGAATTCGCAACGACCGTCACCCATGGTGTTCTGGTACCGACAGAGTCCTCGCACGATGATTCCCCCTGACGCCGTCAATCGCGTTGTCCCGTGGGAACAGCCGTTCTTCCTATCCGGACTTGCGGACGTCTGGCTGGACGAGAAGGGTCGTTTGACCGGGCTCAAGATCGATCCGCCGCAACGTGAGGATGTCGACGTTTCGTACGACGTTCCGTACGATGTGAAACCGACGGACTGGTCGGTCCTCTTCGCCGAGGCCGGCCTCGATCCGACGCTTTTTACGACGAGTCCGCCGCGTTGGACGCCCGAACACTTTTGCGACGAACGGGCCGCATGGGAGGGTCATTATCCGAATCAGCCGGACCCACCCATTCGCGTCGAGGCCGGCGCTTACCGCGGCAAGCCCAACTGGTTGTCCATCATCCATCCTTGGGACATACCCGGGCGCATGCAGGAAGAGCCGGAAACACCCGGCGAGAAAGCCGGCAACATCTTCTGGATGAGCATCTTCTATGGCGTTCCCCTCGCGGCCATCGTTCTCGCACGCCGAAATGTCCGGCTTCGGCGAGGCGACCGGAGCGGCGCCACTCGCTTGGCCATGGCCGTGCTGTGTCTGTCGCTGGCGTCGCAACTGCTGGGCATGACCCACGTAGCTGATCCGGCCGAGTTTGGTCGGTTCATGTTTCAAACCTCGCAGGCCCTCCTGGGCGCGAGTATAATTTGGGTTTTCTACGTGGCACTGGAACCCTACGTGCGCCGCCGCTGGCCGCATGTCCTTATCTCCTGGGGGCGACTCCTGGCCGGCCGGTTCCGCGATCCGTCGATCGGGCGCGACATCCTCATGGGGGGTTTATTGTCGATCGCTGTTATGTTCGTGCATCAGGTCATCGAGCCTCGTTTGAAGGTACTCGCCGGCGCGCCGCCCGACAGCCCGTCCTTCTGGTTGCCGCCGACGCTGCTGGCTGGCAGAGACCTTTGGACGCGCTTGCTCAGCATCGATTTCTTATTACTGTTGCCATTTCTTTTTCTATTCATCTTCTTTGCTCTGCGGCTCATCCTGCGTAAGGACTGGCTTGCCGTGGTCGGAATGGTCGTCGTCTGGTGCGTTCAGGATCTGTTTCAGGCGTGGGACCGCGCTGCCCCTTCAACGATGGTCATCGTGATCGGGATGTTGGCGGAGGCCGCCCACGGCGCGTTGATCGCCTTGGCCCTGCTCCGATTCGGTCTGCTAGCGTGTGCGTTCATGAGCTGCTTCGGCGGTTTCCTCTGGCACGCAAGCGTGCTCGACTTTTCGGCCTGGTATTCCGCCGGTCCGGCGCTCGCCTTTGTCTTGCTCCTCGCCCTCACCGCCTACGGCTTCCACACCGCCCTCGCGGGGCGACCGCTCTTCCGCGACGAACTCCTGCAAGCGTAGACACGGGGCGCGCTTCCTCAATAATGACCTCATGCCGCCCGACCCGACCGCCGGCCCATCGGAT
>CAYMXF010000365.1:1561-3607 GCA_964393935.1 uncultured Planctomycetaceae bacterium | reverse complement strand
CGTGAAAATGCAAGCCGTCGTCGTGCTATTCCTCTTCTACGGCCTCCACGAGTTCCGCGGCCGATTTGCGCCCGCCGATGAAGCCGAGCTTGGAGGGCGACGCGAGGAATTCGAGGATTCGCTTGCCGGTCCGCGTCCGCGCCTTTTCGGTGAAGGCCTCGACGGCCTTGCGGAAGGGCAGCTCGGAACGGAAGAGGGTGCGGTACGCCTCGCGGACTTCGTTGACCTCCTCCGGAGTGAACTGGCCGGAACGGCGGAGACCAATGGCGTTGTAGCCGACGCATTGCGATTCGTTCAGCGTCTTCATATACGGCGGGACGTCTTTTGTGACGCGGGCGCCGCCGCCGACCATGACGTACTCGCCGATCCGCGCGAATTGGTGAACGAGGACGTAGCCGCTGATGATGGCGTTGTCGCCGACGATGACGTGCCCGGAAAGCCCGGTGCAGTTGTAGACCTTGACGCCGCTGCCCAGTTCGCAGTTGTGGCCGATGTGCGCGTAGCCAAGGATGAAGCAGTTTTCGCCGACGATCGTCGAGGATTCGGGTTGCGTCCCCCGATGGATGGAGGCGAACTCGCGGATGATCGAACCCGCGCCGATGCGGCAATAGGTCCGCTCGCTGCTGAAGTGAAAATCCTGCGGCAGGTGGCCGACGACCGCGCCGGGGTGGATCTCGCAGCGCTCGCCGATCTCGGTCCAGCCTGCGAGGTAGGCGTTGGGATAAATCTTGACGTTCGCACCGATCTTGACCGGCCCTTCGACGACGACGTGCGGGCCGATCTCGGCGGAGGGGTCGATCTGGGCTTGTTTATCGATGATCGCGGTGGGATGGATGGGCATGTGGTTTGCGTGCTCCGTATCAACAAGCCAGCCGAGGTTGGCGGTCGTTCAGGCCCATCATTGTAAATGAGAAGGGTGTTGCAGGCTAATCGGGCTCGCTGGGAGGCGGAAGGGCGGCCAAATCGCGGAAGTCTTGTTGGACGTAAGGATCGAGGCGCTCCGCGAAATCGGCACGGAGTCCGAGAAGGTGAATCAATTCCAAAACGTCGGAGCGATCCTTGATTCGATGGGCCGCCGAGCGGGCGCTGGCCAGCTTCAATTCGATGAGCGTTTTGAGATTGACGAAACAGATACCCTCGTCCGATCGTTCCGCGACGCGCGCGGGTGGAGGGAATTGGACGGACTTAGGTTTTCCGTCACCGGGATATTCACCGGCCACCAGGAATTCGACGCGGACGCGCGTTACTTCGTCCCGAAGATGCCGGCTGCCCGGAGACCTCAGCAAATACCCGTGGCCGATGAGACAGTCATGTAGCTTCTGCAGGTCCTGCTTCGATCCGATCAGGATGTCGATATCCTGTGTCGATCGTTCGATTCCAAAATGTTGAAGCGCAATCCCCCCGAGTACCGCGTAAGGAACGCCTAGCCGGTCCAGTTCCGACACCACGCGCTGTAGCGTTTGCCAGACACGACCTTCATGTTCCTGTTGCCGGTCCGCTTCCAAGAGTGATTCCTGAAGTTGCGACGCCATAGACCACTCCCCCGATTCCATCGACCGCGATTCCGTGTCTATTTTCATTATATCGGGTTTTGTTGTCCTACTGTAGCCACGATCTTCCAAGTACACCCGTTCATGTTATAATCCGGGGTCTGTCGCCGGGAGTTATTTTCCGTGGATGCACCGAATGTTTCATTTGTATCGCTGGGATGCCCCAAGAACCTGGTGGACTCCGAGAAGATGCTGGGCCTGTTGGCCGAGGCGGGCTGCGGCATCGTCGGCGACGGCGGGGCGGCGGATGTGGTCGTCGTGAACACGTGCGGGTTTCTGTCGGCGTCGCGCGATGAGGCCATCGAGATTTTGCAGGAGGCGGCCGAGCAGAAAAAGAGCGGCGAGATCAAGCGGCTCGTCGTCGCCGGCTGTCTCGTCCAGCGCGACGGACAGGGACTCGTCGAGGCGGTGCCGGAGATCGACGCGCTGGTCGGCGTGAACAACCGCGGCGACATCGTGCGGGCCGTGCTGGGCGAAACGTCGAAACGTCGAAACG
>CAYMXF010000365.1:0-1461 GCA_964393935.1 uncultured Planctomycetaceae bacterium | reverse complement strand
TCGCATTCGCCAAGGCGGCCGGCGCGAAGGGCCGCGAGCTTCGCGTCATGATCGACGGCTTCGGCAAGGACGGCGATTATCCCGCACGCCACCAGGGCCAAGCGCCGGATGTTGATAGCGTCACGTACGTCGAAGGCGGCGAGTACGATCCCGGCGAGTTCGTCGCCGTCCGCCTCACGGGTCACGCGGGCTACGACCTGCGGGCCAAGCCGACGACGCAGGGCCTGCCGGTCCTTCAATGACCGCACCGAATTGGAAGGATGCCCACCTCAGTTGAGGTTCGCGCGCTGCCGACCCGGTCGGCGTCCGTTTCGACCTCACCGGTCATCTGGACCACCTTCCCCCGGCATCAGAGCACGGACGTTGGATCGAACTGCGACAGGAAAACATACCCGGCGTTGCCGCCAGTTTCTAAACTTTGGGCGCCGGCGTCGCTGATTACGTTTGCACCCGATCCGCCTTTCCCGCCGCAGGCGCCGCCGCCCGCGCCGCTGGCGCGCGAGGGGTTGCTGACGGCCGTCATCGTGTTGCCGGCGTTGCCGCCATTGACCTCAACGGTTCCGCCGCCTGTTACGGTGGGGGCCAATAAGTTGATGATCCCGCCGCCGCCGCCGCCGCAGGCGCCTGTGGTGATGGTGCTGTTGGCGCCGGTGCCGCCGTTGCAGCGGAGCACCGCGGCAGCGCCATTCGTCACGCTTGTCCTTGATGCCAGGATGAGAATCCCGCCGGCGCCGCCTCCGCCGCTTCCGCCGCCTAACGAATCGCCGTTGGCAGTGATGGTGCCGTTATTCACGAGGGTCCCTTGAGCCATGACCACCAGCGAGCCGCCGCCGTCAGAACCGCTTCCGTTGAGTGAAGGGCCGCCGCCCCCGCCGGCGTTGGGGCCCGGGCGGAGGAAGAACCGGGCGGTGAGCTTATCGACGCCCTGTCCGCCGAATCCCTGGGACTGTTGGCTGAACATGTTATTGCCGATCTCGCCAGAGCCGGCCGAGCGTCGGCCGATGCCCGGATGGGCGATGGATTCCTCCAGGCCCTGGCTGCTGGGGTCGGGGCTATTGCGAAACCCGCCCACGGAGCCGGTGGCGACAACGATGGTGCCGCTGGTGTTATTGGTGAACGTGCCCGTGCAGCGGATGATGGTGCCGCTCGGTACGATCAGGGTGACGCCGTTGTTGACCGTGAAGTCGGTGAACTGCGTGTTGGCCACGTCGTTCGCGCCCGCCGGGTTCGCTCCCGTCCAGTTTTCATTGGCCGAGATGGTCCTAGCCCCGGCCGAGCCGTCGCCATAGACGCGAAGCGTGCCGTCCACGCCCATCGTGCCCATCGTTCCAATTGCTCCCATCGAGCCGGCGGGGCCCGCTGGTCCCTCGGGACCCTCCGGCCCTGGTGTCGGCATCTGCGCCGGACATCCGCCAAAAAGAAGTGCCATCGTTGCAACAAACATGATGCCGGCCAGAAACG
>CAYMXF010000364.1:0-3610 GCA_964393935.1 uncultured Planctomycetaceae bacterium | reverse complement strand
GGTACAACGTCCTGACCTTCGATTATCGCGGGTACGGCCAAAGCGAAGGCCGCATTTCGCGCGAAGGCAGCTTGCGCGACGCGGCGGCGGCCCTGGATTACCTCCGCAGCCGATCGGATGTTGACCCCAAGCGGATCGTCATCTTCGGCCAATCCATCGGCGGCGCGGTCGCCATCGTCATGGCCGCCCAGCGCCCGGGCCAGGTCCGCGCCCTCGCCGTCGACTCCGCCTTCACCGCCTACCGCGAGATCGTCTCCTACCATGTGAGACACAACCCGGCGTTACTCGTCCTCGGGTGGTGGTTCCCCTGGCTTGTCCCCGAAGGCCATGACCCGATCGACCACATCGCCAAGCTCTCACCGACGCCGATCCTGCTGATGCACGGCCGACAGGACCGCATCTCGCCGTGGCGGATGTCGCAGCGTCTCTACGACGTCGCCGGCGAGCCCAAAGACCTTTGGCTGATCGACGAGATGGACCACATGCAGGTCTGGTTTGAACGGCCCGAGGAAGCACATCGCAAATTGCTGGATTTTTACAATCGCGCCTTGAAGTCGTAATTCTTCATCCGCAACCCGTCGCGAATTCGCCCGATCGCGTCGGGTAGGAGTTCTCGCTCCAACCCCTGCACCCGAGCGGCCAGCGACTCCGGAGTGTCGTTAGGCAAAACGGCACACCGCTTTTGCAAAACGATTTGTCCATGATCGTATTCATTGTCGACCCAGAGCACGGTCGCTCCCGTCTCGGTCTCCCCCGCCGCGAGCACGGTCTCGTGGACGTGATGCCCGTAAAAACCCTTGCCGCCGAACTTGGGCAAGAGCGCCGGATGGACATTGATGGTCTTGCCAAGCCAACGCGGCGGCAATCGCCAATAACAAAGCCACCCCGCCTGCACCACGAGATCCACCTCGAAGATGTCCAGCGTCAGCGAAATCTGATCGCTGAACCGCTCGATGTCCGGGAAGTCCTTCACCCGGATGACCTCGACCGGCAACCCCGCCGCTTCCGCCCTCGCCACACCCTCGACGTTCCCCCGCGAAGAGATGACCATCGCAATCTCCACGCCCCGCAGCCGCCCGTCGGCGATGCGATCGATGAGGTTTTGTAAGCCCGTGCCGGAGCCGGAGATGAGGACGGCAATGCGAAGCGGTTGCATTGATCGGCTCATGTCGGCAGCTTGGCGATGACGCCGGCGTTGATTAGGAACTTACCCACATCCTGCCAATACGAATCATCGTTGATGAAGCCGACGTGGCCCGTAGGGTACTCGATGTATGTCGCATGACGTGCGGCGTCGCGTAGTCGCTGGCCGTGGGAGATCGGCACCGCCCAATCGTAGAGTCCGTGGGCGATGAACACCGGCATGTCTAGACCCGCCAGGCGTTTCTCCGTCGGGAAGGCGAAGCGGGCCATGAACGATGGGATGCAATAGTGATTCGCCAAATCCGGAAAGTTTGCAAAGGTGGCCTCCAGAATCATCGCCCTCGGCAACCGCTTCGTTGCTAAGGCGACGGCCGCTGCGCCCCCGAGCGAGCGGCCCATGAACGCGATACGCGAACGATCCACCTCGAGCCGCTGAATGATCGCATCGTATTCCTTGACGGCATCGTCGAGCAGACCGACTTCGTCCAGCTTCGCCGTCGATCGCCCCGATCCCCGATACTCGGGCAGCAGCACGGAGCAGCCCATCAGGCCGAGCCGCTCCACTGTGACCGCGTGATAATCAATGAGTTCGAGCTGACCGTGAAAAAAGACGATCACCGGGGCGGGCTTGTTGGCCGATGCCCCCGGCGCGGGCGCGAACCACGCCTCGACCTGCCCTCCCTGCGGCACGTCGACCGTCATCTTGTCCATGTTGCGAGGAAAAATGCCGGATGACGACGTGGGTAGCGGCGGAAATAGGACGGAGTTCTGACAAAAGTACATGAAGGCGGCATATCCGACGTACATCGTCGCCGCCGTGACCGCGAGCCGGTGGACCAAACGGCCGCGCCAAGCCGATGCACTCGGGCCGGTCGCGCTGGTCGGTTCCGATGATGTAGGTTCCGGCGCCATCTTCGATTGAGCGGGCATTGTAGCGATACCCGTTTCCTTGAGGAATTGCCCGATCTGCCCCCAATATTTTTCCTCGTTATCCAGCCCGGGAAAGTCGTTATGGTCGCAATCGAATTCGACGTAGGTGCCCTTTCGGGCCAAAGCGCGCAACGCGCGGCCATGGCAGACGGGAATGATGCTGTCGTTTTTCCCGTGGAAAATAAGGATCGGCACGTAGAGCGATTCAACGACGCGATCGACGTGAAACGGGTTCTTCGCCAGAAACGCCGGCGCGAAATACTTGTGCGCCATCGACGCCGCGCTGGTAAAGGTCGATTCCAGGATGAGCGCCTTCGGCGGCCGCTGTGTCGCCAACCCCGCCGCCGGCCCCCCGCCGACGGACCGGCCGTGAATAATGATTCGGGACATGTCCACGTCCGGCCGCTTGATGATTTCGTCATAAAAATAAACGGCATCCGAAACGAGGCCCTCTTCGCTCGGCTTCCCGGCCGAGCGTCCATAGCCGCGATATTCCGGAAGCAACACAGAGCAACCCAGTTTTTGATAGCCCTGAATGACAGTGTCCTGGTAGTCGATGATCTCCGCATTACCGTGGAAATAGACGATGAGCGGAGCCGTCTTTGTTTCCTTCAATGCCGGCGCCGGCACAAACCACGCAACGACTTTACCCACTCCGGGGACGTCGCGCTCAAGCTGTTCGGTCGCCGCATTGAAAAGGCGCGGCGTCGGCGACGGCGCCAAGTCGCGCGGAAAAAGCAGATGGTCTTGATAAAAGTAGAGTGTACCGCACCAAGCGATATAAAAGAGAAGGACGAAGATCCTAAGTCGATCGAAAAGAGTGCGCGGGCGTAGTGATCGACTTTTCGTGTGCTTTCCCAAAGCCCGTGTCTGATCGATGTGGTTTTGACCCTTCATCGGTGGCTGCCGACAATTCTAGCGGTGAAAACGACGGCTCGCCCTTCCGCTCACGGCATCGCGACGACGTACGCATTCCACGCCGAGCAGTTCTCGGCCTTCCTAACCGCGCGAAAGGCCCCGTTGCCCCGGCCGCGCTGGTCCGTGCCTTCCCAATAGACCTGCATCGAGGAAAAGCCCGCCTCGCGCATGGCGTCCTGAATCCCTGCGAGCGTCCAGAGCCGCCAGTGGTAGGTGAACGCCTTTCGCATGCGTGACCCGTCGGGAAACTCGAAGTGAATGTGGCATATCGTCTCGTCGTCCACCGGATTGTAGGTCGCCTGGTCCCAGACGTAGGTGAAGCCCTTGCGGCGCGACCGCTCCTTCATCGGTTCCTGCGACTCCCATCCGCCGTAGGCGTCGCAAATGAACATCCCCTCGGGCAAGAGCGACCGCCGCACGCACTTGAAATACTGGACAAGTTGGGCCCGCTCGCGAAAAATGAAATAACTATAGTTAAACGCCCCGATGATGTGGACCCGCGGCTTGATGACGTGTAGCACGTTCTGATGGACCAGATGCACGCGATGGGCGGCATGGGGCGGCAGCTTGGCGATGTTGTTCTCCCGTCCCCAGGCCAACGTCTCGCGGCACAGGTCCA
>CAYMXF010000363.1:0-3618 GCA_964393935.1 uncultured Planctomycetaceae bacterium | reverse complement strand
AACGCAGCAGCGGCCCGATCGGCCAGTGCAATTTGAGGTTCGACGGAAACGGATGTGCGACGAAACCCAGAGACTCCTTGAAGGCTTCCAGCGTGGTGAGCTTGCTCTTCAGGGAGTAGTGCGCCTGCCGGATCCCCATCGCGGCGGCGGAGGCGAGACAGTGAAAGATAATCGTGTCGTTCGGGCGATTCATGAGCCGGTCGGTGTGTGAGGCGATCGTGTCGACAAAGACCGTGTCATCGATCACCCGGGCGATGAGCCACGCGCAGAGTTCGTTGTTCTTGAGCGGATCGCGGGCCAGTATCACCGTGGTCCCCGGCCAGTCGGATAATTCCCGCCATGTGTTGACGAAGCGGTCCGTGGCCATCGACTTGTTCCAGCCCGTCCGCTCGACGTGGCTGTTCCAGACCTCGCACGCCTCTTCGGCAAGCTTCGTCTGCGACGGATCGACGACATCGATCGTCAGCGATCGAAACCCCTTTCGGATCGCCCTTCGCTTGTTGCTCGCCACCCGCGACAAGTCATAACCGGACAAATCGTGAATCACATTCAGCCAGACGCGGGAATCCGCCTGCGCCGCGGGCACCGGCGCCTGCCAGCCGAGCAGCATCTTCTGCGAGATCACGTCTTCGAGCCGTTCGATCGGCGCAAAGTAATCGACCGGCCACGCGAACCCGGGTTTGACGTGATACCACCAGCGCCCTCGGCGATCCTGAAAAGGCTTCCAAACACCCGCCCAGGACGTGAGTCCGTTGTAATACCACCAAAAATCGTTGTGGTGCATCTGGCGAGCCGCGAGGCAGTAGGCGTCTTCCGTGGTGCGGGCCAACAGGGTGGGCTGAAAACCGGGCAATTCCAGTGGCTTGGACACGCTTGACTCGCTCAGCCTCGGGGGCTCTTCAAGAAATCGCTAACAGGTTATCCGCTTGCACCGACAGTCACTCAACCAAACAGACCTGGAAGCGTACGTCCGGTATTCTTCGGCATTCGCGACGGAATGTACAGGTCGGGCTAACCCACCTTTCGATGCCGCCGAACGCACCCTAAAAGAAAAGTGTAGATCCTATAGGACCCGATGAAACGGAAGCCGGCCTTTTCGATCCCGCGATGGGAAGAGGGATTGTCCGCTTGTGCCCAGATGTAGAGTTCCTCCCAACTTCGGGCCTTGCACTCGTGGAGGCTTGCGGAGAGGAGCCGGCCGTACAAGCCCTTGCCGCGATGATCCGGATGCGTCCAAAACGGTCCGAGGCAGACGGCGCTCCGGGGGAGCCACCAAAATTCCCGTTGAAGACAGCGAAGGCTCTGAAGCCAACCATACGCGAGCAGCGTGTTCGCCTCGCGGAGAACGAGGAGAACGGCTCCGTTCCGGCGAAGTCGGCCGAGCATGAGATACTCGGCGCGTCGTCCCGCATGGCGCTGATAGAGGCCGGTGATCTCGCCGGGCGGCGGGAGAAAAGCGTCAAAAACCTCCACGCGTGGATCCGGATTCCGAACGACTTGTTGCGGCGTCGACGTATAGACGCGGTATTCGCGACGTCGCGCCAAGCCGCGCTCGTAGATCAGTCTGATCAGACTTCTAGCCATACGGTATTCACGGGGCGCAAGCTTTCGCGGCGGGCCTGCCGCCAAGGACGTGGTCGATGACTTCGCCGAGGGGCTTGAATTCAAACTCGCGCAGCAGCGTCACGAGCTTGCCTTCCACCGTATCCCGGTTGCGGAGTTGAAGCCGATAGTATCGGCGCATTCGACTCGCCCCGGCGCGATCGAGCACTGACATGTCAGGCATCTCCGCCGTCACGTCGATTTCGTAAGGGTGCAGATAGAGGATCGCCGGCTGCTCCCGTCCGATCCGCCGCATCGCCCACCTCGTGACTCCGCCGGGAAAATGCCTAAAATACCCGCCCCCGCACACCGGCAGCTGTTTCCCGAAGAACGAAACCGTCGATAGCGGCGCCTCGACAAGCGTCCGCCCGCTTTCCAAGCGAATCTCGTGAATGTCCGACCGAAACCCGGGCCATCCGTAGCGTCGCCCGTTGATCGGAAAGATGCTCGAGTCATACCGAAACCCGGCTTCCGCCAGAACCTCGAGTCCCCATCGCGTCGAGGGCATGAGCGAAAACGCCGGCGCTCGATGCCCCGGCGCCTCCGCTCCGATGAGGTCCTCGATCATCGCCTTCGCGTCCGCCACTTCGTTGCGAAAACTCTCCGGCGTGAGCTTGAAAAGCTGCCGGTGATAGAACCCGTGTACGCCCAATTCATGCCCGCCCGCGGCGATTTCGCGAATCAACTCCGGATACGTCGCCGCGACCTCGCCCAATACGAAGAACGTTCCCCGCGTCCCATGCGCGGCGCAATCCTCGAGCAGCCGATGGGTGTTCTCGACCACCATCCGGCACGGCGGACCGTCGCGACCCAGCCAATCCCGGGCAACGACGTTGTGCTCGTCTTCCACGTCGATGGTCAAGGCATGGATCATGGGAGGAGGGTATCGTCCAAGAGAAAGGCCGACCAAACAAACGCTTTTGAACCTGTGGAACAGCCGCCCTCGGCTGTTAGGGGACACCGTGTCCCGCAAAGCATTACCATTATAGATACGTCCGTCGGTTCGCGCCCTCGGAAGGGGTATCGGACGTGGTGACTGTACAACCTTACTCGTTGGCAGGATGTTCCCATGAACGACCAGACGCAAGGATCGAATGCGGGATCGGCCCAGGCCGCCCGGCGCCCACCGGCAAGAGCCTGGCGGCGTACGCTTCGATGGGTCGAGCACGGTCTCGCGCTCGTCGGCGGCTTACTGCTGCTGATGGTGTGTACGCCGCTCACCCAATGGCTGTATGACGCCCTGGATCGCGAAACGCCGCTGGCCAAGGCCAAGTACATCATCTGCCTCGGCGGCGACCCCGCGCGCGTCATCGAGAGCTGCCGCCTGCTTTCCGAGGGATACGGCGAGAAGCTGATTCTCAGCAATCACGATCAGTACACAGACAAGATGCGCGACCTCGCTCTGGAATGGGGAGCCCCGGCCGACCGCATCCTGATGGATCGCCGATCATCGACGACGCTCGACCACCCGGGGGCGATTCGCGACGGTCTCGGTATCGATCCGCAAAACGACTCCTGCATCATCGTCACGAGCTACGCGCATCTGGCCCGAAGCAAAGCGTGTTTCGAAAAGGCCGGCTACCGTCATTTGATCCTGCGCGAGCCGCGTTGGGAGCGGCAATTCCGCTCGGCCGGCGGTTGGAAGTACCGGTTCCGCATCCTGCCCTACGTCGCATACGAATACGCCGCCTGGGTGGAGTATTACTGCCGTGGAGCTGTTTAGGATCGTGCCATTGGAATGAGGCTCCCGAACTGGCTTGCCGTTTGGCGGATGCCGAAATAAACGCGATAATCCCAATCGATGGCCAACAACGAAACCACATCTCCTGGCGATCATCACTCCGCGGCGACGCTCAGCGAACTGCCGCCGGATGAACTCCTCCGCTACGGCCTCGCCTTGGGCTTGGAGTTGGAAGAAGGCACCCCGCCGCCCGAATTGGTCCGCCTCATCCGCAGGCGTCAGGAATTGCTCATCGAACTGGACCGCGACGCCATGCTCGACATCATCGTCTGGTC
>CAYMXF010000362.1:0-3623 GCA_964393935.1 uncultured Planctomycetaceae bacterium | reverse complement strand
GATCGGCCGGGTAAGGAAAAGCAACGGGTCGGAATCGGTCATGATCGCGCGCACCCGTCGTGACGGTACCGGAAAGGGTTTGCGGTTGGTCCGTTGCCCGGACAACCGCCGCAAAGGCGCGTCAGCGGAGCCGCATGCGGTTCAAGGCGTGTGACGGAGGCGCGGCGAAGAAATCGGCACGATGCGCGACGAAATTGGCTGCCGTTCTTGAACGCCTATCGAACCATGTGCCTTGCCCCGGAGCCTCCGTTTCGGCGTGTTTTGGAAGAAATCCGGGCGTGGGCCTGAGCCTGAGCCTGAGCCTGAGTTAGGCTCATCATGCCGTGGTCGGGCACTGGTAGCGTCCCCGACCTGCGCTAGGCCATTCGCGCGGTCTCGACGATTTCCGCTTCGATCATGGCGTTCGCGTCCGGCCGGCCAGGGGTAGGGGGCAAGAAAGCTAGCGCCTTTGCGGAGGCTGACCGCTCGGGGGCGCACGCGCAGAGTTTTCCAGCCGCCTCAATTTTTGCCGACGCTTCTTTCCGTCCAGAGGGGTGGCAGCTCTCCTGCGTTTCTCCCTTGTCCGGGACCGCCCACAGGATCCGGTGGCACCACGTCGACAAGAAGTGTGGACGCACTGCGCGAGTCTGAGGACGGCGACGTCCGGGTTGCGTCCGTTCTTCCTCCAATCGCTGCCGTGACGCTGCAGTGCCACGAACCGCAGCAATGTGCCAAATCCGGAACTTCACTGCGTTGGCGGCGGCCGCAATGACGAGTGATGGTGAGCTATGAGCCAGTCATTCCCCTGCTTCACGAGAACCATAGTAAAGCGGGCAGGCTCCGGCACGAGTTTGCCCTCACGATTGCGCATGAAGTCGTTGAAGCCGACTGCAATTACAGTCGTGTCATTCAGCACCTTCAGATGCTGTTCCACGAATTCGACCTTGTTGCCGGTACCGACGACGATCGTGAAGTATTTCGTTATCGCCTCCCTGCCCACCGTTAAGGTTCTGCTCCTCGTGCCGTGTAGAATCGCGTCCTGCGCATACAGCTGGGCGACGGCAACGTTATCGTTGGCATCGTAAGCGGCTTTCCAGCGAGCGAAGAGGGCATCTATCTCCTCAGCAGGCCCCGACAACACCTGCGCTGGCGCAAGCGCAACGAGCGCGATCAACAAGACTCGAAGGTACGCGAGCATACCATTTCTCCCAATGCCGTTAGCTTCGCTTCCGATCACGAATTAAAGTTATGTGTGCGAAGCCTGAATTGTTTTGTGACAGTATACTCCGTCACAAGAAACAGACCTAGAGGCGGCGAGTTCCGAGTCGGGTCATGGGCAGCAATCGCGACGATGTCCGCAGCACGGCAGCTTGCCCCGCTTCAGCGGTCGTAACCTGAGGCGTACCGCGAAGGTCGGTCGCCGAGGGATCGATCGAAAACGACAGGCGCGACGTCATCGGACGCCGGATGGCAAAGGCCGCGCGAAGCTGAGCTCATGGTCGTTGGGGCCCGTCAAATGGAAGTAGCGCTTATCCCATTCGGCATCTCGCCCGCCTCGATCGCGCCGCGGTGTAGAAAATCAATGTCAGCTACCGAATTGCATATTGCATTTGCGCGAATTTCCGACAATGCGATAAGGTTATAGGTAGTTCCGCTCGCGGCACGATTCCGTCGGGCGACGCCTGGTTCCGCCTTCGAACACGCCTTGGCAAGTCCGACCGGTCGGACAGGGGGATCGCCATGCCGTTTCGATTAGCGCTTTTCGTGACCGTATTGCTATTGGCTACGCCCGTTACGACGTTGGGCCAGACGAACGTGTTGCTTATCGTCGATGCGTCGGGATCGATGAAGAAGACGGTTGGTGGCGAGAGCCGGATGGACGCGGCCAAGCGCGTTCTCGGCGAGACGTTGCGGGAGATGCCGAAGGAGGCGCGACTGGGCCTGATGGTCTACGGTCACCGCCGCGCCAAGGACTGCAAGGACATCGAGCTGCTGTCGCCGATCGGCGCCGACGATGCGGGCAAGATTTCGGCGCAGATTGCGGCTCTTCAGCCCAAGGGCGAAACCCCGATCGCGGGCGCGCTCGAGCAGGCTGCACGAAATTTTGCGCCGCTCAAAGGGCAGAGCAACTCAATCGTGCTGGTCACGGACGGCATCGAGGAGTGTAACGGCGATCCCTGCGCGGCCGCGAAAGCGGTCAAATCCGCCGGCTTCGACCTCAAGGTCAACGTCGTCGGATTTACTCTCAACGACAAGGAGCGGGCGGCGATCGAGTGCGTCGCCAAGGAGACCGGCGGCGTCTATTACGACGCCAAGGACGCCAAGGCACTAACCACGGCCCTCGGCCAGGTGCGCCAGCAGATCGCCCAAGCCCCGGCGACCGCCCTACCCCCGCCCGATAACCTTCTCTCGGCCGCAGCCGGGGGCCGGGTCGTTGCCGCGCCAAACGCCGAATGGGTGAAGATCGTGACCGGCAAGGAGGAGGACAACGTCTACACCCACGATCTGAGCAACGAAGTCACCTTCGCGTTCAAGGAGGGCCGGCCGGCGATGTTCTCGACGTTCTCGGTCCTGATCGGCAGCTCGAACGCGCGCTGGGTCAAGGAGTTCGAGTTGTTCGCGGCGGACGACTTTGCCGGCCCCTACCGCTCGCTCGGCCGCTTCGCGACCCAGAACATCCGGATGATTCAAAGCCCCTACCAGGAATTCAAATTCGCCGAGACGACGGCGAAGTTCCTCAAGTTAAAACTGGTCTCGAGCCACGGCGACATGCCGATCTACATTCCGCAACTTCGGCTTGTCGGCAAACTGGGAGGCGAAGCCGCCGCCGCGCCGGTCGCGGCGCCCGCGGGACAGGTCGATCTTCTTTCGCCGCGTAACGGCGGGCAGCTCGTCACCGCGGTCGACGCCGATTGGGTCAAGATCACGAGCGGCAACGAGGCGGATTCCGTTTACACGCATAACCCGGCGCCGGAGGCGGTCTTCGCGTTCAAGGACGGACGGCCGGCGACGTTCTCGCGCTTCGCAGTGCTCATTGCTTCGACCAATGCGCGGTGGGTCAAGGAATTCGAGATTCTCGCCGCCGACGACGTTGCCGGCCCCTACCGCTCGCTTGGGCGGTTCGCGACCCAGAACATCCGTTTGCTCGGCGACCCGTACCAGTCGTTCGCGTTCGCGGAGACGACGGCGAAGTATCTCAAGTTCAAGCCGCTCTCCACGCACGGCGACACGCCGATCTACATCCCGCAACTTCGACTGATGGGCAAGCTGGACGAGAGCGCGCCGGCACAACCGCGCGTTGCAACGGGCCGAGTCAACATCCTTGCATCGGCCCAGGGCGGACAACTGCTTGCGGGGCCGGATGCGGCCTTCGCAAAGGTTATTTCTGGGAACGACGCAGACTACGTCTACACCCACGCGCAAAACTCTGAACTCATCTTCGCCTTCAAGGGCGAGAAACCGGCGACATTCTCCGCCTTCGGCGTCTTGATCGGCGGCGCCAACGCGCGCTGGGTGAAGGATTTCGAGCTGCTGGTCGCCGACGATGTGTCCGGGCCGTATCGTTCTCTCGGACAGTTCACCACCCAGAACATCCGGATGATTCAGAACCCATACCAGGAGTTCAAATTTCCGGAAACGACGGC
>CAYMXF010000361.1:0-3624 GCA_964393935.1 uncultured Planctomycetaceae bacterium | reverse complement strand
AACAACTGGCGATCCTCGACGAGGACCTTTGCACCGGCTGCGACGCCTGCGTGACCGTCTGCCCGGTCGACTGCATCGACAAGATCCGCGACCCGCAGAATCCGCGGTACGCGATGGGGATCTGCACGATCGATTTGCAGGTCTGCATCGGCTGCAAGCTCTGCGCGCAGGTCTGCCCGTGGGACGTCATCACGATGGTCCCGACGGATCAGGTTCTGGTGCAGGATATGTACCGCGATCTTCTGGCCCCCGAACAACTCGCGATGGCGAAGTAGGGCGCTGGCGAGTTCCGATCGGAGCAGCGCCCGTAAGGAAGAGCCGGGTAACGCTGGAACTTGAGCCAGTGCCGATCCCGAACGAATTGCTGTGTGAATAATGGGCGGAAACGATTCGATCCTTCCGGCCTCCGGGACTATGCTAAACTAGCGATATGTTGCACAAAGACGCCAAACGAATGGACGCGGACGACCTGTATCGGGAAGAGGTCCTTCGTGCGCGGAAGCAGCCGATCGAGGACAAAATCCTGGTCGGGATCGAACTTTTCGATTTCGCGTGCGAAATGACAAAGGCCGGGATTCGGATGCAAAACCCCGGCTTTACCGATAAAGAAGTCGAATCGGAACTTCGGCGACGGCTGGACCTCGGTCGGCGGCTGGAGGACGTTCCGTGACGAATCAGGAAGCCGCCCTTCGGGTGATCGAGGCGCTCGAATCGCTTTCGGTTCCCTATATGTTGGTCGGCTCTCTCTCGAGCAACGCCTTCGGCATTCCTCGATCCACACAGGACGCCGATCTCGTGGTCGAGCTTGGCGCGGTGTCCATCCGCCAAATCGCGGAACGGTTAGGCAAAGAGTTTGAACTCGACTCGCAGATGTCCTTCGAGACGATCGGGGGTTCCCACCGCTATCTATTCAACCTGCCGCATAGCGGCTTCACGATCGAAGTATTCCTGGTGAGCGACGACCCTTACGACCGCGAGCGATTTTCGCGTCGGAAGCAAGCGCCGACGCTGGGGCGGATGATATGGCTCCCGATGCCGGAGGACGTGATCGTTATGAAGATGCGCTGGTCGAAGCAGGGGCGGCGGACCAAGGACGTGGATGACGTCAAAAACGTCATCGCCGTGCAAGGCGACCGGTTGGACTGGCCCTACATCCACCGTTGGTGCGACGCGCACGGGACGCGGGAACTTCTCGATTCGATCCGGCGGTCGATTCCGGCGATTTAGGGCCGGATCGGCGAGCGGGTTCGGACCATAGCCGTAAATATAGCCGATTCCGCAACGCGCCGTTCCTGGCTCTAATCGGCCCATCGACGGGGATGCGGGACAGCGAGCGCTGTACAATGTCAGGATAGAGACCCAGCGACGGAATGACGCGAAGCTGTCTGGGGAATCTCGGTTCTACGGGTCCATCCGATGTTGACGCAATCAGCAAAGCGAGAGATTGATACGGCATATCAAGTCCTAATGATCGCTTACACAGCCGATGCGCTCCGGCGGCACCAACTGCTCGCGCTGAGACAGGATGCCGTCGTGGCGCAGGAAAACTTGCGTGCCCTGAAGACCGCGGACGAGCATGTAGAAAGCGTGAACGCGAGCCTACGGACAGTTGTGTCGGCGGTCGAGACGACCAATGAGAAACTCGATGAGGTCATCACCGGCGTTGAAAAGCTCGGCTCCGCCGTGGCTGATCTTGGCGAAGTCCTTCGTGAGGGGTTCGATATCATCGCGCAAGAAATGTGCGCTCAGCATCAAACCCTTCTCGACATCGCGGGCACACTTCGACGACCCTATACCACGAAAGCCGCGGAACTCAGGGACGAAGCAAAAAAATGGCTGACGGTCGGGATGAACAAGAGTGCGTCAGATGCAAAGGAAGACTTCGCCGACTCTCTGCGGCTCTATCGGGAGGTGGTGAAGAACCCCATCGGCAATCAAGATTATGTCGCCTGGTTTGACATCGGCTGGCTATTGTGGAGGTACGAAAATGACCTGGCAAAGGCCGAAGAAGCTTTTCGGAGGGCCTGCAGGCTCAGCGAGCCAAGCGGGGATTTGTATCATCAACTTTCTTTGCGTCATCTTGCGCAAATACAATACATCGAAGGCCGATATGAAGATGCTTGGCAAACCATCCAGAAGGCTATCCCCGCCGCGGTTAACCATGATGCTCCCTTTGACGCTGCTCGGTATGCCTGCAAAACGGGACGAACGGGCGATGCCCTGATGCTCATCGAAAAATGCATCGACCTCCAACCAACGACGTTCGTTACGATGTTTGCGGAGGTCGACTTTGCGACCTTGCATGCGCAGATGTTGGAGTTAGCTTCACGAAAGACGCAACAAGCCAAGGAACAAGCTCAGACGGCTGTTAATGCGGCGATGCTTGACGCCGAAACGATACATTCCCATAGGCCAAGCCGGTTTTCTGATCCGCCAAAGTCCGCTGCCACTTCGCTCCACAAGACTAATCAAGCGAAGGTACTTTTCGAAAAGAATGAGTTCATTTCGTTCGTGCATGCACAGCGCGTCGCCACGCGTGCAATCGCGGAAGCGGCCGACGCGATCAATTCCTTGCGAAAGCTGCGTTCAGACAAGGCTAAAGGCACCCTGATTTGCCTATGGCTATTTCTAGTTGCTGTGACCGTTTGGGCTGCACTTGCAGCGTTTACCGAAATCGGAGGCTGGTGGGCGTTAATCCTAGGGTGGGTATCTGGCCAAACTCTTTATGAATTGTTGAAAGATAAATACCCCAAGTGGGTCAGACTGATGAAAAGTGCTTGGTAGCTAGATCGTGATCGTCTAGTTCGCGCCAAGGCCATTCGAGACATTCAAAACTCGTTCAATGCGAACGATCTTCGTTGCGTCCAGCTTGACCGGTTTGACCACGACATTAGCGTCGTCGTACGCGAACCATGGCGACAGAATCGATGTCGAGCAGCATCGCCGCCGTGCAGCGGTCCTCCGTCGCCTCGGGATAAAAGACATGCGCACGACCAAAGGATTGGTCGAAGGACTGACATTTGGCCGGATGCTTGTGTAACAAAAAGCCAAGGTCGGTAGCGGGCCGTCGTGTCGTGGTAATGGTCAGCAGCATGGTCCAATCTCGTCGCCTACCGGTGCGGGTTGAGATGCTCCGGCCGAGATGATTATCGGGTAATAGCGATTGGCCGCAAAGCGTGTGGTTTTATGTCGCCGGCGCGACAGCGGGCTTAGGGCCGCCGAAGAGAATGCTCCACCACTTCCGCGCCGCATCGAGGGCGATGACCGCCGTCAGCGCGAGCATGATCCCCGCCAGCACACACATCAGCTTGAGCAGGAAGGCTTGATCGGGAGTGGCCGTAGCGGTTTGTAGCCACCAATTCTGGATGTTCAGGATGCCTGCCGTGAAGACCGTGATGATGACGCCGACGAAGGGGATGCCGGTGCAGAGGGCGTAGACGCGCTTGGGGGCGTGGTTGAGCAGGTAGGTCGTGCCGACGGCCAGGGCGATCGAGGCGAGAAGCTGGTTGGCGATGCCGAGCATTCCCCAGAGCGTCTTGAGATCGCCGCGATACAGCAGATAGCCCCAGCCGAAGCAGACGAGCACGCTCATGCAAACGTTCATGGCCCACGAGGGGCGACGAG
>CAYMXF010000360.1:0-3635 GCA_964393935.1 uncultured Planctomycetaceae bacterium | reverse complement strand
TTACCTCGCCCTTTTTCTCAAACTGGAGGGTCCTATGCCTGACACCATCATCGAACTCTCCAGGGGGGTCAAAAAAAATGATTCCAAAAGGGTGACTCATGCCGTAGGAAATTGAAAATCGACGATCTCCATTTCCACCGACCGTCGGCCGTTCCATTCGTTGATAATCGGTCGGAATGCCGCTTTGCAGCGGCGATGGTCCATGAGTTGCGGACGGAGCGATGCCTGATTGAAAGCGATGCCTTTGCACTGTCGCTGCGCTTGGCCGAGGGTGACTTGCAGGTGATGCCCGCCCGCTCCGACGGCGCGCGGTTCGCCGACGACGGCAAGCCAATCCGTCGCGAGCCGCGCGGCGGCATTGCCGGCCCCGCAGGGCTCGAGCCGCTCCAGATCGGCAACGAGCGTCTCGTCGAGTTGTTCGAGCCCGACGAGGTCGTCCAGGCGGAGCTTGGGTTTGAGGTCGCCCGGCGTTAGCAATTGCGCGGCCCGGGCCTGGAATGCTTCGCGGAAGGCGTCGATCCTGCTCGCGTCGATCCGAAGACCGGCGGCCATCGCGTGGCCCCCGCACGTCAGAAGGTGCTCGCCGCATTCGTTCAGCGCCTCGATCAACGGGAAGTTGCGGATGCTTCGCGCCGAGCCCTGGCCGACGCCGTTCTCCACGGCGATAAGCACCGCCGGCCGGCCGAAGGTCTCCACGATCTTGCTGGCCACGATGCCGATGATGCCGGCGTGCCAGCCGGGCGACGCCAGGACGATCGCGCGCACGGAGTCGTCATCCTGATGTTGGTCGATGACCATCTGCTTGGCCTGGGCGGTCAGCTCCCGTTCGACGGATTGTCGCCGGCGGTTTTGTTCTTCCAGGTTTCGGGCGATGGTTTCCGCCTCGTCCGGCGCCGCCCGCGTGAGCAGCTCGACGGCGAGCCGCGCGTGACCCATGCGCCCCATCGCGTTGAGACGCGGGGCGAGCTTGAAGCCGATGTCGTAGCCGGCGACCTTCTTGCCGAAGAGTCCGGCGGCTTTGAGAAGAGCCCGCACGCCTGGAAGACGACATTGGGGAAGACCGAGAAGCCCGTGATGCGCGAGGATTCGGTTCTCGCCGACCAGCGGGACGATGTCGGCGACGGTTCCCATGGCCGCCAGACCGAGGGCGTCCAACAGAAACTCCCGAAACTCCGGGCGAACTTTGGTCGCGCCGGACACCCGCTGCGCAATCGCCCATGATAGCTTCAGCGCGACGCCGGCGCCGCAGAGATGGGGATTGGGGTAGGCGGGATCGTCGTGTTGCGTGACGGCGGGATGGACGATCATCGCGTCGGGGAGTTCCGGTTGTCCGTCCGCGCCGATCTTCGGATGATGATGATCGGTGATGATCAGCTCGACGCCGCGCTGCCGGGCGAGCGCGGCCGGTTCGATCGCGGTGATGCCGCAGTCGACGGAGATGACGACTTGCGCGCCGTCGTCGGCGAGCTTCGCCAAGGCGTTGGCGTTGATGCCGTAGCCTTCTTCGATCCGGTCCGGGATGTAGAAGCCGGGATCGGCCCCGGCCAAGCGCAGACAGTGCCACAAGATGGACACCCCGGTCACGCCGTCGACGTCGTAGTCGCCGTAGAGGACGATCTTCTTGCCGGCGCGGACGGCTTCGACAATTCGCTCGGCGGCCCGCAGAGTGGCGGGAAAGGCGTCCGGCGGCGGCATGTCGGAGATGGCCGGCTTCAGGAATTGCCGTGCGGCATCGACCTGTGCAACGCCGCGATTGCAAAGAACCTGCGCGACGACGGGAGAGACCCGAAGCGCCGCGGCCAGCGCGCTACGTCCTTCCGCCGGCGGGGCAATGACCCAATCCTTGGGCATAAGCGATGACCTGTTCGATGCTTCGTATTCCGCTGCGTCGGCGTGCATGGTACGCTGTACGCGGGCGTATTCACAAGACCGGATGCTAAGATGACCAGAATCAAGATTTGCGGAATCACGCGGCCGCGCGACGCCGCCCTGTGTGCGGAGGCCGGCGCTGACGCCATCGGGCTGGTCTTTGCCCGTTCGCCTCGGCAGGTCACGATCCGTCAGGCCCGGCAGATCGTCGCGGAGTTGCCGCCCTTCGTTTCTGCTGTCGGCGTTTTCGTGAATGCCAAGGGACCGGCGATCCTTCGCACGGCGGCCGAGGTGGGCTTAAGCGAAGTCCAACTCCACGGCAACGAATCTGCGGCGATGATTTCCAGCCTCGGCGGTCTCCGCGTTGTTAAAGCGTTGCGCGTGCGAGACAAGTCGTTTCTCGATGAGCTGCATCGTTTCGCCAAGGCAGGCATCGGTGGCGTTTTGCTCGACGCCTTTTCTCCCGCGGCGCGCGGCGGCAGCGGGCGGCGCTTCGACTGGGACCTCGTGACCGGCGCGCGGGACGCCGGCGCGCTGGACGGCGCACCGCCGATCATCCTCGCCGGCGGCCTGACACCGCAAAATGTCCGCGCGGCGATTCGGCGACTTCGTCCGTGGGGAGTGGACGTCTCGACCGGCGTGGAAGAGAGTCCCGGCGTCAAATCGGCGGAGAAGATTTCCAGATTCGTCGCCGCGGTACGTTCCGCAACTCCTTGAAATGACGGGGATTCCCCCCGCCTTGCCGACGATTCAATCGTTTATTACACTTCGACCTATGAAAACAACATTTCGTCATCGATATTTATTGTTCGCGGCGGCGTCGTGCTTCACGGCCGTCGGCTGCGTAGCCCCGCGCGGCACGGGCCACGTCGCTCCTGACTTCAAGCTCGACAGCGTTGCCGGGCAGAGCGTGATGCTCTCGCAATACAAAGGCAACGTCGTCTTGCTCGGCTTTTGGGCCGTCGGGTGAGGGCCCTGTCGTGCGGAGGCTCCGCACCTCAAGGCGCTCCATGAAAAATACGGCGATCGAGGGCTGCGCATCGTCGCGGTCAACGCATGGGACGAGCCGAAAGACCGGGTCGCGAAATTCGTCGAAAGCCAGAAGCTGCCGTACGTCGTCCTGCTCAACGGAGGCAAGCTCTTCAAGGAAACCTACGGTGGCCGGTCGATTCCCCAGACCTACCTGCTCGATCGCGACGGCAAGATCGCATACTCCCATCTCGGCTGGAGCGCCGGCGACCAAGGCAAGATCGAGCAGGAAATCGAGAAACTGCTCAAGTCCTAAAGGATCGACTTGAACCAGACGTCTCCCTGGTGCGCATGCAGCGACTCGACAAGAAATTGAAGCAGTTGATGCGCTAATGCGTGCCTGGTTCTTCGCGGGCGGGGCTCTCCTCTCCTATACTATCGACGGGCGTCGTGTCGAGCGGCTTCGGGATGGCAAGTGAATTGAATTCCGCGAGCCTGATGATTTGCGTGAACGGCGAACGCGAGGCGCTGGCCGGGCCGGCGACGGTCGCGATGCTGATTCAAGCTCGCGGGCCGCGTCCGCCGTTTGCCGTGGAGGTCAATAAGCGGCTCGTGCGCCGGTCGGAATACGAAGTGACCGCTCTTCGCGAAGGCGACCAGGTGGAGATCGTGACGCTGGTTGGAGGCGGATGAACGAAATGGCGAATGACGTATTAAAAAATCGCCGCCGATGGTTCGTTGTTCGAAGCCGTTTTTTGTAATTCGTAATTCGTCATTTGTAATTCGGAGTTACCAAT
>CAYMXF010000359.1:0-3641 GCA_964393935.1 uncultured Planctomycetaceae bacterium | reverse complement strand
TGACGTCGACATCCTCCTCGATCGCCGCCTTGGCCGCCGCGGCGGGCGTCTGCCAGAGGCCGGTGTAAATGACCTCGAGCCCGGCATCGCGGAGCCCCCGCGCCAGGACCTTGACGCCCCGGTCGTGACCGTCGAGGCCGACCTTGGCGAGGAGGATTCTGACGGGGGAATCTTTCATTTAACTTTATTCTGAATCAATAGTTATCGCCGCCCCACTTCGCCGCCATCGACGAAGGAAGTGGACGCAAACAGACATGATGGCACAGATTCCCGCCCGCGCCAAGGCCGAGAATGTCGTTCGATCATCGACATCTCATTCTCACAACGGCTATCATAAACAGTAACCTGCCTTGGCTTTACTAGAGACGTTGCGCCATGACCAGACTTGAAGAACTTCTTCAGCAGCTTCCACCGGGCCTCCATCAGCAGGTCGAAGAGTACGTTCAATCGATTCTCCACAAAGGAAACGGGGCAAAGCCGCTGCCGGCCAAGTTGGAATGGCGGGGCGCTCTCCGGGATCTTCGGGACCAATTCACATCGGTCGAGCTTCAGCACAATGCCCACGAATGGTGGGGCGATTAGGTGTATCTCCTCGATACAAACATCCTGCTCGAATTACTACTTGATCAGGAAAAAGCGGAGGAGGTCGAGAAAATGCTTCGCGCATGTCCGCGCGGGAGCCTCTTTCTTAGCGAGTTTTCCTACTACTCGGTTGGGATTGTCCTGTTTCGGCGCGGCCGGCTTGATTCGTTCCTTGCGATGGGGCGGGACTTGTTAACGAGCGAGAGGGTCTCTTTGCTAAGACTTAATCCGGACGACATGCGAACGGTGGCTGAGGCATCGAAGCGATTCAATCTGGACTTCGACGACGCCTATCAATACTGCGCGCATCGGAAGCACGGACTGGAATTGGTCAGCTTTGACACAGACTTCGACAAGACTGATTGCGAGCGCAAGACTCCAACGGACGTAATCGCGTTGTTACCTCGATCTGAACAACCATAGTATGTCTAAAAACGGGACAATCCTGCGAAGCAAGCAGCCCTCCGGAGGTCTTCGATGACTGATTTTGTGCCGCCGAGCCTTCAAGAGGTTTGGGATTGGAAAAAGGCCGCCGAAGAGGAGACTCGCGGAATGACGCGCGAGCAGCTTATCGAGTTCTATCGCCAGGCGGGCGATGAATTTGAAAAACAGTTGGGCCTACGTCTGCCGCGCCGGCCTCGCTTGACCGACAAGACAAGCAAGGGCCACGATCGATCTCCGCAATCCCGTTCATGATTGATCGCCGCACCGGGTCTTGCCACGAAAAAGCCCGAGACAAACGCTCCAATCCGTTACGCAGTGTTTATCGCCCAGATGCACATGCCGCCAAGGGAGGCGATGACCGCGATCAAAATAATGAGAATCCAACGCCGCCATCGTCGAACTTTTTGGATCCCGACGTTGATTTTTTTCTGCACATCATCCCAGGGTTGCCGTGCTTGCATCGGCTTCTCGCGATTTGCAAGAAGCCTTTCGAGAACTTGAGCGATCACGGTGACGAATTGATTATGAAGAGCGGTCGGCTTGCGATGCTCCTGGATGAAAGCAGCCACCGTCACCCGGCCTCGGTCGAACTCCATCACAATCGATTGGGGAAGCTGATTGATGTTCTCTGCATAGGCTGGATGGCGGATGCCGCGGCGCAATTGAAGCGTACGCTCCGACTCCTGTTCCGGTACAAAGCCGAAGCTCACGAGCAGTTCGCGGGCGATCCGCATCGCCTCCGGGCCGTCATACGTCGTCACGAACGTATGTTCTACCAACATCGTCCATCAGCCTAACCACGATTCCGTCAAGACGCAAAGCAGATTATGCGTGAAATGAAGCGCCATCCCCGGATAGAGCGAGCCGGTTCGGACGCGCAGGTACCCTAGCGCCAGACCGATGATAAAGAGATGCGGAAAACTCGGCACGCTCAAGTGAATAATCATGAATACCAGAGCGCTGACGACGATAGTCTCCCGTGCACTGAGTACTCGTCGGAGAGCGGAAAAGATAATCCCGCGGAAAGCGAGTTCTTCCACCACGGCGGGTTGGATGCAGATCGCAAGAATAACGAGCCCCCAACCGTAACCTCGCTCAAAAAACGGTGGAAGATAATGTAATTCCGGGACCCGCGCAAACGTCGAGAGCGCTTTGACGACCCCCGTGCTCAAGACAAAAGTTCCGAAGGCGATCGCCAGAGCGCCGCCATAAAATGCCGGGGGCCCGGCGTTTTGAAGCGCGCCTCGTACCAATCGCCAATTCCAGAGAATGAAACATAGTACGATCACCGTGTCGGCGATCGATACGGACAACTCGACAATCAATTCGTCATCGAGAGCAAGAATCGCGACTAGATTGGTGAAGAGCAAGAGAAAGTAAAGGGCTAACGCTGTACGGACGGGTCTGGCTTCCGATCCGTGTCCTCGCCGGCCTATCTCCCGAGGGCGTTTAGCTGCCGTACACACCTCACACTGCGCCCACTCGGGAAGCCATGAAGCGCCGCAGCTCGGACAGAATCGAATCTGCGCAGCAGTTTGAGCAGCCTCCGGGACCAACCGAATGTTGGAATCGATGGGATCTACAGGCGTTGGGCCGTGGCCATTCAAGGGTGGGTCCTCAGAAGGAAAGTCTCCGCTTATCTAACGGTTGATTAGGCGGCCCCCTTCATGATTTGACGATGCTTTGCACCGGCCTGAATCGCCTTGATGAGGACAACGACCACAATAATTTTGAGGACGATCCCTCGCACGATAGCGGTCGGGTCCGCGACGGCGTCGAGAAGATGCACCGTCACGAAGAGGACCAATCCGACAATCGCAGCCGGGAGCGGGTTTTTTCTCGCCCAGAGGTACAAGCAAAAGAAGAGGATGGCAATCCCATAGACGGTGATGAGAACAGCGGGACCGAGCTCAAGCCCTCCTTCTCCCATTGCCATCACGATAAGGAAGGTACCGAAAATCGCTTGTAGGATTGCCACAGCCAGCAAGGCACTGGCGGCCTTCTTGGCGGCCTTCTTGGCCTCCTTCTTGGCCTCCTTCTTGAGTAAGTCTGTTTGAAGGTTTTTGCCTGCGGAAGTCGCCGCGACGTCCTTGGCCGAGATAACACGGGGGCCTGAAGGTGTTGCACTCGGCAAAGCTTTTCCACAAGCGGTGCAGAAGGAGCCGACGTCCTGATTTGCAGCTCCGCAATGGGGACAGGTGATCGTGCCATTCATGATGAGAGCCTCCCACAACACAAAGAGAATCTGTCGCGTCTCGCCTCCATCATTTCAAACATGAGCCGGTAAATCACCGGCATCGTAAACCTACATTATTTCAAAATCCAAGCCTAGAAGATTTGCCCCGTATCAAAGCGGCCGAGGGCGAGTTCCAGCGCCCCCATCATCTCGCCGACCGTCGCGTAAGATTTGGCGCCTTCGATCAGCGCGGGCATGACGTTGGTCCCGGCCTTGGCGTCGGCGGTGATGCGGGAGAGGGCGGACTTTACTTTCGCGGCGTCGCGGGTGGACTTGAGCTGCTTGAACTTCGACACGACTTCGGCTTCGACTTCGTTGCCGATTTTGAGGATGTCGATCTGCGGGCCGTCGTCGTCGGTGTAGTCGGTCACGCCGACGA
>CAYMXF010000358.1:0-3686 GCA_964393935.1 uncultured Planctomycetaceae bacterium | reverse complement strand
CGATGTTGTTGAGCCCGACGACCTTGCGGCCGTCGTAGTCGATCGCCCCGTAGCGGGAGGAGACGTTGACGATCGGCTCGTGGTTGATCGTCTTCCAGACCGCCCCGCCCCATCCGGCCTCAAAGGCCCGGCGGACTTGGTAGGCGCTGTTCGTCGGCGGGGCGGAGGCGAGCCAGAAGGGGTTGGGGGCCTTCACGCCGCAGAAGGTGATGGACAGATCGGGGTTCATGGGTGAGTCCTCGTGAACGGGGAGAAGAGAAGACAGGATTTACAGGATGGACATGATGAGTCTCGTGAGCAAGCCCTAATTATAAATCCTGTCAATCTTGTAAATCCTGTCTGTTCTCTAGGCGAAACCAATTCCGAATACCGGGCTATTATACCCTTGCCGCGGCCGCGAAGGGTATAATGATGAAACGGGAGTCAACCCCATGCACACGACTCTGGTGCCTGAGCCGATCAAGCTGACCTATCAGGACTTCTGCGCCTTGCCGGACGACGGGCGGCGGTATGAAATCCTCGACGGAGACCTCTACATGAGCCCGTCGCCCGAAGAACCGCATCAAAATGTTGTGGGCAACCTGTATTCGGTCATGCGCGAGCATGTCCGCCGCTCCAAACTGGGAAAGGTCTACTTGGCTCCCTTCGATGTTCTGCTTGAAGAGCACAATATCGTGGAGCCGGACATCATCTTCGTCTCCAACGCAAGGCGTTCGATCATTACGCGAAAGAACATCCAGGGGGCTCCGGACTTGCTGGTCGAAGTGCTTTCGCCGTTCAGCGGCGATCGCGATCTCCGAGATAAGCGAAGCATCTACGCTCGTTGCGGGGTACCGTTCTATTGGATCGTCGATCCGGAGGCTCGGACGCTGCTCGAACTCCAACTCGTAAAGAACGCCTACGCGACGGTTGCGCTGCACGGCTCCGGCGCGACATTTCGGCCCAGCCTCTTCCCCGAGTTGGCGATTGATCTGAATGCGCTGTGGGAATAGAAAGCCGTTGCTGGGATAATCCCGTCTCATCGCCCAGCCGATACGCAGGACGACCGACCCGTTCCGCCGACGGCGTGGAGGCGAGCCAAAAAGGGTTCGGGGCCTTCACGCCGCAGAAGTTGATCGAAAGGTCGGGGTTCATGGTGATCTCCTGTAAAACTCGTAACTCTTCAGCCGTATGCAATGGCTGGGAGCGCGAGTCGCCGGGAAAGCCTGTGAATCCAATACAAAACAGCACTTGAGCGTCCGCACGGAGGAAAACCGGGGGCTTGCTCGTCGGGCCTCGCGAAACCGCGAAAACCACGGGAAAACCACAGTCTTTGAACGATTCTCATTGCACATGGCTGAACTCTTACTAAAACTCTATCCCGAATGGCAGTTGTGGCACCGGCTATCAGCCGGTGCGATTCCCCTAAAGGGTGTCACCCTTGGAACTGATCGCGAGAATGCTCTACGGCAACTCGACGTTAACTCCAAGCCTTTCAAGTTCCGTCTTCGCGTATCGCAAGTCCGCCAAGGCATCCGACAACTCTGATTCGGCTTTGCTATATTCCTTTACGAGTAAATCCCCCTTCTCGCGTATCTGGTCTCGGTCCTTTTTTTGCTTCTCCTGTACCGCCTCACGTTTCTCGGCATTCAGACCGGCGCTCAGAAGCTCATTAAATCCATCCCAGTTTACACCACTGAATTCAGAATCGAACGCAGCCATTTTCCGGAGAGCGAGTCCCCTTCTGTTGTTGGCGTCGTCTGCTCTAGATGTAGCCTTTTCGAACAACTGTCTCATTTCTCGGCGGTGTATTTCCTCGCCGACGGCGAGGCGATAGCGGCTTTCAGCTTCTTTGACTTTTGCATCCGCGTCAACGAGCACTTTTTCCAGTTCCTTTTCGTGCTCTCGAATTGAAATCATCTTGTTGACGCGAACGTACTCAGTGATAGCGACGCCTAGAATCAACACAGCCGCGATTACAAATACTCTTGAGTTCGGGTTCATCATTTCGCAAGCTCCGTTGGCCTGGTGCGATTCTGAAGATCATTTAGAACCTAGTCGAAGACGAATTCTCGCAGGGAACTTCTTCGGTCGCTTCTTCGCAGTCCTTCCCGCTTTAAGACGATTGGCCTTTATTGGCAAGACATAGATTGTATTAAGAAGATTCTCGACGATGTCTAATCCGTCATGAATTGCTTGCTCGGACGGCTGTTGTAGTTCATGTAACGCCTCGTTCCCAATGTATCTTGCTTCGTGCAGAAAATCCGCCTGTGGACGAGCGAGAAGGTTTCGATTGACTAACTCATCAATTCTCATAAGCAAGTTTTTCCCACTTGCCTTTTGATCTTTGCAAATGCCCTCTACAATCGCTCGAATTCCGCCACCTGCAAGCGTGTTGATTCTCGCGTTGAATGCTGCGACCGTTTCGCGGTAAATCTGCTGGATTTTTTTGGGAAACGAAACGGCGTCAAGACAGTTCCTGGCACCGCTTCGAAACTCTGGAAAAATCTTCTCGTCGAGTTCTTCAGCCTCATCTGTATCCGGATCACGAGACCCGACGGGCGATGTGGCGATCCGAAAGCGGATTGACTGACAGCCTGCACACTCGCAGATTTGGTAGGCCTCACTGCGGGTGGGACCATACTCATCGCCAAAGAGCTTTACAAGTTCCTTTTGGACTACATGCTTTTTTGCGCCGCCACCGCAATTCGAACACGGAATCCAAGCTATCCGTAATTTCTTTGCCATGTTTCTCTCTGTCTGGCTCAAAAGCGGTGACAGTACCGATCGAGTAACCTCCGCCATTCATGCCCCGACCGTCTCGTCGCTGCACGACGGCGGCCCTCGCCAAATCGATCCGGCTATTGTAACCGGCATTTCTTCGAACTCGGAATGGGGGACGACCGTAGGGAGGTTTTAGGCGACGGATCGCCTCGCATGTCGGATACAGTCGCCCCCGCCTCGGCCCCCAGAGACGGGGGTCGATGCATCACCGGCTATTAGCCGGTGCCACAAAGAATCACGGAGGATCGACCATGGACTACAACGTTCGTTTCAATCTCGCCAAGACCGCCGCCCTCGTCGTCGGGGCGGCGATCATCAGCGTGACGACCAGCGCGGTCGTCGCCTCGCGGGCTCCCGCGACGCAAAGGGCTCCCGTAGTGTTTCCCGAGACGAAGGATCGCCCCGCGCGCTCCACGGTGGGGCAGTTTGGCCGGGTAGCGAACTCCCGATAACTCTTCCCGCCGTACCGCCGGTTTACATCCCGGCCTAGGTGGACAAACCTCCGGCGACGGTAGCCTAAACCTCTCCTGAAGGCTAAGATGAAACAGAACTGATTTGCAGCTTTGGAGGTATTTGACGTGGAATTGATCGATGGCATCACGGTAGACCCGAACGTCCGCTTTGGACGGCCGGTGTTTCGCGGGACACGCGTGCCGGTGGACCTTGTATTGGGCAAATTGGGCGGCGGCATGACGTACGAAGAAGTTTGCGCCGAATATGATCTCACCCGCGAACACATCCTCGCCGCTTTGAACTACGCGGCCCAGACCCTGGAAAAGGAACAACTGCACGTGGCGGTGACGTGATGCGCTTCGTGCTGGATGAGGACATGCCCCGCTCCCTTGGGCGGGCGCTAACCTCCGCTGGGCACGACGTGCTGGATGTCCGCGATCATGGACTACGCGGCCGCGACGACGAGGACG
>CAYMXF010000357.1:0-3743 GCA_964393935.1 uncultured Planctomycetaceae bacterium | reverse complement strand
AGGCCGTCGCCCTCGGCGTGGATGAGGCGGTAGGCATCGGTGATCTCGTCGAGGCCGAGTTGGCGGCGGAGCGCGACCGCGCGCTGTATGGCGGTTCGCCAAAAGGAGTCGTCGATGGCGACATTTCCGTGCGCGAGGACGCGGAGGGCGATCTGCGAGAGCGGGTTGTAGAAGCCTCGACCGAAGAGTAGGCCGGTCTTGTCGTATATCTGCACGATGTCGCCGGGCTGGGCTGCGGGGTCGGCCCCCGCGACCATCCGTTCGTAGATGAACGGGTGTCGCGAGGAGGATCGCAGGAGCACCCACGGTGATTTGGCGTCGGCCGGCGGCTGAACGGACCTCACGAGTGATCGTGCGGGACGGTCCGGCCGGATGTTGCGCGGCGGGGGCATTTGCCCAATCGTTACGCGGCAACCCGCGCGATGCAAGCGCTCAGGCCCGCAGCGAAGGGCCGCTGTGCTACATTTTTGTTAGACCGTCGCCTCTTCCTGCACGAGGAGCGGGGGTCGGCGTCGGCGTCGGCGCTTTTTGGGAGCGCCGGGGATTCGCGCCTCGGGTTCGCGAGGGGTCGCCTGCGCGGCGAGTTCAAGGGCCTCGGAAGCCGTCTCGGCGAAGAGGTCGGCCTTTACTTCCTTCCAAAGCTCGGTCGCTCGGTTGAAGACGCCGCCGGAGACCATGATGTTCATGGTGGGGCAGGCGTTGATCTCGCGGATCTGGTCGATGAGTTCGCGGACGGCCGGCGCGTCGGTGGGCCGGCTGCCGAAGATCAGAAGCGTGTGGGGTTGGAGCTGGCCCGCGAGAGAGATGGTCTCGTCGTGCGGGACGCCGCCGCCGAGGAAGTAGACATCCCAGCCGTCGGCCTCGAAGAGATCGGCGCACATCTGCGCGCTGATTTCCTCCGGCTCGCCGGCGGCGCAGGTGATGAGGATCTTGCGGTTGACCGGCGCCTTACGACCGAGCCGCGTTTGGAGATGGTCGGCGACGGTGCGGTTGATCCGAGTGGCCATGTGCTCGGAGGCGAGGTTGATGCGGTCCTCGCGATAGAGCTGATCGACCCGGGCCATCGCCGGCCAGAGAAGGTCTTGATAAAGGTTTCGAGGCTGCGCGCCTTGCTCGAGGGCGCTCTTTACGAGTTCACGGCAGGCGTGGCGATGGCCTTGGAGGAGCGGGTCGAGGTAACGATTCAAGAGTTCGTTCGTTGACAAGGGGATTCTCCAGTGGGGATCAGAGGCGTTGCGTCGTTTCCGACAAGCTCGTGCCGGCGCGTCCCGCGCCGCACGGCCCACCCTGATCCGAACCAATCGTTGCCGAGCCCGACATCCCGAAGGGCGACGATGCGCAAAAGCTGCGAGTGATGACACAGGCATTAACCATACCTTTAGGCATATTGTCGAGTCTGAGTATTCTGGAAAGTTTGGGTATATTGGGTAACATGGGCAATATGCACTTCGGTCCAGGACCGCTTTTTTCTTGAATCCTCGTAGGTCGAGGAACCTGCGGGTGGACTTTGTTGGCCCGAGAATCTATCCGATTACGATGCAAGAGTGGGGAGCGTCCGGGAATCGCTGAGGGAATGGCGGAGTTTGGCATGTGTCAAAATCGCGTTCGACGACGAAGAAATTGCGGTCGCTGTGGACGTGCCCCAAGTGCGGGCATCGCGCATTTCTCCGGCGCGCGAGCCATGATTGAGGAAGAGGGCAGTGAACATGAATCCGCCAGCACCGTACATCGCCGAGCTTCACGACGCGCAGGAAGTCACTCTCGTGGCGACGGCCGATCTCGGCTTTTGGAGAGATCAATTACAGGAAGAAAACCTGTTTCCCCATGACCGCCACGGTCAAGCAGAACTTTTGATTAGCGCCGTGAGTTCGAGATACAGGGGTGTGAAATTCAAGGAGCTATCGATCGGTGCCTTCGTCTCGGATCGCCCAGACGGCACCTCTCGCGACGGGTTCTACCTCGCTTCGGCCTTCAATACCTCCCGGCTATTTTCCTTTATCGAGCGGTTTTGTTTTCAAACTCCCTATCGCCATGCGAGGATCGAAATCGGTGCGCAGTCGTCCCCTTCTTTTAAGTTGATTGCGGGCGCGGTGACGCTTCTTCATGCGGAGAAGTCCGCCGTTTCATCCGCTGCTCGTACAAGCCAGGAAACATGGGAAGGAAGGATCTATCTGCCCCGTTGTCGGACCAGGAAATCGGCGCAAGGCAAGCTGTTCTTCGCCAGAATCAGTGGGCACACGGAGGCTTACTCTTTCGCACCCGCCTCGGACATCTTCGCGCTGAATCCCAACGGCCCAGCCGCGATTCGATGGCTTTTGGAATCGCAGGCGTCGGGCGTGGAATGGCACATCCGGCGACAGGCCACTCACGCCCGATCGAAGACCTATGACCGGCCCCACTAATCATTTGTGCGCGGGATTAGCGAAATCGACGAGCGGCGAATTGATGCCGCGCACCGCTTCAGGCGGAAGCGCGGGGGTCGGGATTGGCGAGGATCTGTTTGGCCTGCTCTTCGCGATAGCGGCGGACGGCTTCGCGGATTTCGGGGTGCTTTGCGCCGAGGATCGACGCGGCGAGGATCGCGGCGTTGATCGCGCCGGGCTTGCCGATGGCGAGGGTTCCGACCGGCACGCCGCCGGGCATCTGCACCGTGGAGAGGAGCGAGTCGAGACCGCCGAGGGATTGCGATTCGATTGGAACGCCGAGGACGGGGAGGACCGTCTTGGCGGCGGTCACGCCTGCGAGGTGCGCCGCGCCGCCGGCGGCCGCGATGATGACTTCCAGGCCGCGCTTCTCGGCGGAGGCGGCGTATTCCATCAAGGCATCCGGCGTGCGGTGGGCGGAGAGGACGCGGACCTCGTGCGGCACGCCGAGCTTTTCGAGCGTCTGGGCGGCGTGGGTCATCGTTTCCCAGTCGGATTTGGAGCCCACGAGGAGGGCGACGAGCGGCTGCTGGGTCGAGGCCATATAGGCATCTTGGCGGGGCGTGTGGGGGATTGCAACTCAGTCGGGGGTCACGCCGGCAAGGCGAGGAAGATGCACCACAGAGGCTCAGGGGCACGGAGGAATGGGACAGGATTTACAAGATTTACAGGATTTCCTTCTCAACTTGTTCATCTTGTGAATCATGTCAAATTCTTCCTTCGTCTCCGTGCCTCAGCGTCTCTGTGGTTAACTGATTTTTTACAGGATAGATGGTTGCGCGGGGAGCGCAAAGTTTGCGGGTGATCCGCCAACCCTTGACATCACTTCGCAACGTAAAGGGCAGGCCGGCAAGCCAACTCGAGGGCGCATTTCGGGACTTTATTCTTAACCGCTCAGGGGGTCGGTTCGATAAGTGCTAACGATTCGAGGGGTCGGCGGGAAGGATCGCGGCTGCCGGTACGGATGCCGGGGGCACAACCGATTCTCCAGAGCGGGGCACGGCCATGGAATTCGCGGCACTGGAACGCAGACGAGATCCTCGAACGCAGACGTTTGTCCCTATCGCGCTTCACTACGACGGCGACGAAGCCACGACGCCGGCGCACCTCGTGGACTTGTCCTGCGGCGGGGCGGCTTGTCTGATGACGCCAATGAACTCGCCACACGTTGGGCAATTCGTCGAGCTTCAATTCGAAGCGAGCAACAACGACGGCGGGAGCGAGGCGCTGCCTCACCGAGAGAGCGGCGTCGTCGTGAACATCGGCTGGCCGGAGCGGGGGGTCGTTCGCATCGGCGTACAATTCATCCGCCGGCCGCAT
>CAYMXF010000356.1:0-3798 GCA_964393935.1 uncultured Planctomycetaceae bacterium | reverse complement strand
TGGGCACGGTCCAACGCGTGACATGGCGGAAGGTCGCGCCGGCGTTATCGTGCTGAAGCACAGACGGGGCGACGACGAAAAAGTTTACGATCATCGCGGCGGCTTGGTAGAGGTGTTGCCGGTCGGGGCCGAAGAGCAGGACCATGCCGGGGATCATGACGGTCGAGCCGCCGATGCCGAGGAGACCGCCGCCAGCGCCGGCGACGAGCCCGAGAAGCACCAGCATCAGAAGATCGGTGGACGGGGGCATAGGTATCTTCCGAATCCGGCGCAGATGATACGGCCAATGACCACTCGGTCGACAGTCCGGCGCGGGGTTCGTAAGATCGCATACTACGGGGGCGCGAGGCGTTGGACGTGGGCTTGATCCTGGATAATCTTCCACGGCTGGTGACAATCGTGGTGCTCATGGCCGCGAGCGGCCTGATCTCCGCGGGCGAGACCGCCTTGTTCGCGCTGAGCCGCCAGCATCTCGCCAAACTCAAGCAATCCGGCCATCTGACGGCGCAGATCATTCTTCGGCTGCGAAAGGACCCGCAAGGGCTGCTTTCGACCATTCTGCTTTCCAACATCGCGATCAACGTCCTGCTGTATTCGCTCATGACCGTCACGGCGAGGCGGATGTCAGGCGGTTCGCCGCTGGTCGGCACGCTCCTGGGTGCGGGGAGTTTCCTTTTTGTCCTTCTGGGCGTGGAGATATTTCCGAAATTGATCGCCTATTCCATTAGCGATCGCTTTGCGCCGATCGTGGCGGGGCCGATCCAGATCTTGTCAACCGTGACCTACCCCATCCGCCGTTTTTTGGAAGTGGCGATCGTGACGCCGCTGACCCGAATCCTTGGCGGGACGATGCACCACGACGCCGACATCAAGGCCGAGGAACTTCAGCAGCTCGTCAACGTCTGTCGAAGCGAGGGGCTGATCGGTCACGGCGAAAACACGCTCCTGCACCAGGTCATGGAACTCTCGCAGACCAAGGTGCGGGCGCTCATGGTCCCGCGGGTCGACGTCGTTGCGTTCAATCTCGAAGACGATCCGTCAAAGCTCGTCGATTTGATCAAGCGCCATCGATTGATGCGTATTCCCGTCTACGAGCGTGATATCGACGATGTGAAGGGAGTCATTCTCTCCAAGGAATTCCTACTCGATCCGCGAAAGCCCCCGCGGTCGCTCATTCGGCCGATACACTTCGTGCCCGAGCAGGCCAGCGTGGAGTCGCTCTTGCGCCACTTCCGCACGACGGGCACGCAGTTGGCCCTGGTGGTCGATGAATACGGCGGCCTGGCGGGCATCGTCGCGCTGGAAGACGTGGTCGAGGCCATCGTCGGGGAAATGCATGCGCCGGGGGAAACGGCCATCGTCAAGAATTTGGAGCGGTCGGACCAGAGGACGTACTTGGTCGATGCGGGGTTGGACATCGACGACTTCCGCCGGGCGTTCAAACTATCGATTGAAGAGACGCGAGTACAAACGGTTGGGGGGCTCGCGGGGGCCATGTTGGACCGCATCCCCAGCGTCGGCGACGAGGTCCAGATCGGCACGGCGACGCTTAGCGTGATGACCATGCGCCGGCGGCGAATCATGACCCTCAAGTTGGTGCTGGAGGAGCCGCCGGACGAGAATCCGGATCTGGCCAGGCTTATTGGAGAAGCACCCACCGCGCGTCCGAAATCGCCGGGCCTTCATCGGAATGGGGAAGGCTGATGGACGGATCGTCCCCCACCGCCGTTGTCTTTTGGTTGACGCTTTGCGTCGTCTGCGTGGGGTTATCAGGGCTTTATAGCGGCGCGGAGACCGGATTGTACTGTCTGAACCGGCTGCGGCTTCGCGTGGCGGCGCACGGGGGCAACCGCCGGGCGAAGTTATTGCAGCGGTTGTTGACCGATCAGCCGGGCCAGCTTTTCACCATGCTGATCGGTACCAATGTGACGGATTACCTGGCGTCTGCCTGTCTGACGCTGCTTTTCTTGAGATGGTTTTCGTTGCGGCACGATTTGCATCAGGCCGAGGGGAATGCGGAATTCTACACGACGCTGATTCTCACACCGGCCGTCTTCATCTTCGGCGAAATCGTCCCCAAGAATCTTTTCCAGCAGTATTCCGACCGGCTCATGCTTGTCGTCGCCCGTCCCCTGGCGATGTCGTATTGGTTGGCAAAATGGACCGGCCTGCTTCGGGCTCAGCGGTGGATCTCCGATATCGTGCTGCGGAAAGTGGCCAAGAAGGCCGCGGCGGATTACGCCCTGCATCCACGTGTGGATATGTACCACATGCTCCGCGAGGGCGCGGCCGGGGGGGCCCTCACCGCGACGCAAGCAGTTATGTTGGAGCGGATCGCCGCCTTGCAAGGCATGCAGGTTGGCGCGGTCATGGTGCCGATCTCGGCGGTCGTGACGTTGCGTGCGGATTCGACACTGAGCGAAGCGCGGAAGATCGTAACGAACACCAGTCATTCGTGGATGCCCGTGTATCGCGATGATCGTCAGCGGCTCGTCGGCGTCGTGCATTTCCTCGACGTTTTGACGGGGGTGCCGGAGTTGATCGTTGAGGACTATCTTTGGCCGTCGATCGAGGTACGGTACGAGACGCCGGTGACCGAGGCGTTGTCGACGTTACAGCGTACTCGGCGACGGATGGCCTTTGTCGTCGATGCCGCCGGCCGGTGCCAGGGCATTGCAACGGTCAAGGACCTCGTCGAAGAAATCGTCGGCGAACTCGCGGCTTGGTAGGTCTATTGGAGGCGCCGCTTTACTCGCATTGATGCCGCGCGGCCGCGGCGGTATTGGCCAGGAGCATCGCGACCGTCACCGGCCCGACGCCGCCGGGAACGGGGGTGATCGCCCGGGCCACCGCGACCACTTCGTCAAATCGCACGTCGCCGACGAGTCGCTGCGTCTTTTTGCCCGAGGCGTCGGTCGTCTCGACTTGATGCGTGCCGACGTCGATGACAACGGCGCCAGGGGCTACATGCTCGGCGCCGATGAGACCCGGCGCGCCAGCGGCGACGAGGAGCAGCTCCGCAAGACGGGTGTGCTCCGCAAGGTTGCGCGTCCGTGTATGGCATTGCGTGACAGTTGCATTGGCGGCGAGGAGGAGCATCGCCAGCGGTTTTCCGACGACGATACTGCGGCCGACGACGACGGCACCCTTGCCGGTCAGTTCGGGTACCACTGATTGCAAGCACGCCATCGCGGCGGCCGCCGTGCAAGGCACTAACGCGTCGCGGCCCATGACGAGCAGGCCCAGGTTCGCCGCGCCAACGCCTTCTACGTCTTTTGTCGCGGCGATTCGCTGTTGAAGTGCGAAGCCATCGAGCGGCTTAAGCACGGGCAGGTGCAGCATGATTCCGCTGACGGCGGGGTCCAGATTGAGGCGTTCCACGGCGGCGAATGCGTCTTCTTGGTTGATCGTCGCGGGCAGTTGCACCAAACGGTGTTCGATGCCGACGGATTGGGCCTGCTTGGCTTGCGAGCCGGCATAGGAAAGTGCCGCGGCATTATCACCGATCAAGACGGCTGCAAGCGTGGTGGGCTTCCCCTTTTTCTTGGATAGCTCGGTTACAAGTTGGGCCGTTTGCTCGCGAATCCGCGAGGCAATCGTCTGACCGTCTATAAGGGTGGCCGCCATGAACTTCCCCGAATCCTACCGCGCGGGGGGCGCCGCCGCGAGCGTCTTACGACAGCCTTCCACAAAAGACGCATCGATCGCGCCAAAAGCCCGCTCGAAAATCGCGAGTTCTTGATCCGGCGGAACGGCGGGCGCCGCCAGGTAGGCTGCGAACTGCTTGGGCTTTTCATT
>CAYMXF010000355.1:2607-3802 GCA_964393935.1 uncultured Planctomycetaceae bacterium | reverse complement strand
TCCATGCCGCGCTGCGCGAGCCGCTCGCGCGCGAGGCGAGCCGCCACGCCAAAGCCGACGATCCCCGCGACGTTCTCCGTCCCGGGGCGTACGTCCCGCTCCTGATGCCCGCCGACGAGTTGATTTCTTAGACGCACGCGTTTACCGACGTAGAGCGCACCGACGCCCTTGGGACCGTGAATCTTGTGCGCCGAGAGGCTGACGAGCTGGGCTCCGAGAGACTGCATGTCGATCGGCATCTTCCCCGTCGTCTGCACGGCATCGACGTGCAGGGGAATCCCTTTGGCGGCCGTCAGTTTCGAAACCTCGGCGATCGGAAAGATCACGCCGGTTTCGTTGTTCGCGTGCATCACGCTGACGATCGCCGTATCGTCGTCCAGCGCCGCGACGAGGTTCGTCAGATTGAGATGCCCCGTCGAATCGACGCCGACGAACGTGACGCGATAGTCTTCATTGGCAAGCCTTTCGCACAGGCTGTGCACCGCGACGTGTTCCACCGCCGTCGTCACGACGTGGCGCTTATTGGGATACGCTGCGAGCGTACCAAGGATCGCCAGATTGTCGGCCTCGGTCCCGCCGCTGGTGAAGACGACCTGTCTCGTTTCCGCGCCCACGAGCGCCGCGACTTCTCCCCGCGCCGTTTCGATCGCGTGGCGCGCCGCCTGGCCCATGCGATGAAGGCTCGACGCATTGCCGTACTGCTCTTGCAGATACGGCGTCATCGCCGACATCACTTCGTCCACGACGCGCGTCGTCGAATTGTTGTCCAAGTAAATGGTGTTCACTGTCTATTATTATAGCCGACCTCGCCGATCCACCGGGCTATCGTAACTTGACACGTCGGCGGCTCGCCTCAACAATCCGCCAGGAGTCATCCCCCGTAAATGGCCATCGAAGTCATCGCGGTCAAGTCCGCCGCCGACAGCAAGGCAGAGATTCAGCGCGCCGCCGACGCCTTGGCCGCCGGCGCGCTGGTCGCCTTTCCCACCGAGACGGTTTACGGGCTGGCCGCCAACGCCGCCGTCACCGAAAGCGTCGAGCGCCTCCGCGATGTCAAAGGCCGCGCCGCCCAACAACCCTTTACCGTCCACATCGGCCGCCGCTCCGACTGCGAAAAATACGTCCCCCAGTTGCCGCCCTTGGCCCAACGCTTCATTCGCAAAGGTTGGCCGGGACCGCTCACGCTCGTCCTGCC
>CAYMXF010000355.1:0-2507 GCA_964393935.1 uncultured Planctomycetaceae bacterium | reverse complement strand
CCGTACGATTCGTCGATTCGCCACGCTCAATATCCTCTTTGTTTGCACGGGCAATACGTGCCGTTCGCCGATGGCGGAGGGTATGTTCAAGCGGATGATCGCCGAAAAGCTCGGATGCCGGGTCGACGAATTGCACGATCGCCGTATTCACGTTCACTCGGCCGGGACGATGGCATTCGGCGGGGGGCCTGCTTCCCGAGAGGCCGTCGAGGTCTGCAAAAGGCGTGGAATCGACCTTTCCGGCCATCGTGCCCGAGGCCTGGCGGTGGATTTAATTCATCCCACCGACTACATTTACACGATGGGGACGCACCATTTGGAGATCGTGCGATCCTTGGCCCCGGCCGACATCGGCAAGGCGGTCCCTTTGGACCCCGATCAAGACATCTCCGATCCTGTCGGCGGTACGATCGACGATTATGAACGCGTTGGCCGGAAGATTTATGAGGCCCTGCGAATGCGGCTGGATGAGGTGGCTCTATGAAGATTGCACTCGGCGCCGATCACCGCGGCTATAACGCCAAGTCTCACATCAAAGCCGTCCTCCAAGAACTCGGCATGGAAGTGGTCGATTACGGCACGGACTCCACGAAACCCACCGATTATCCCGACCCGGCCGGCGCGGCGGCGCGCGCGGTGCAGAAGGGAGAATGCCAACTCGGCCTCCTTTTCTGCGGCACCGGCATCGGCATGTCCATCACCGCGAACAAGCTTCACGGCATCCGCGCCGCTCTCTGCCACGACGAACTGACGGCCGAGATGGCCCGCCGACACAACGACGCCAACATTCTCTGTCTGCCCGCCGACCTCGTCGGAAACGCGCTGATGCGCCGCATCATAGAGGTCTGGCTCAAGACACCCTTCGAAGGCGGCCGCCATCAGAAACGCATCGAGAAGATTTACGAGATCGAACGCGCCCAGTGCAACGGCCAGCAGCCCAAGCGCGGATAAGCGGTCTCGATTTACGCTCCGTGAATAATGGGGGGTTGTGACTGCATGGGCCGGGCTGACCGACCAATCCAGTAAACCCGGGAAAGACCGCATGACTGAACTGACCCCTCGCCAGATCGTCGCCGCCCTCGATAAGTACATCATCGGCCAGTCCGCCGCCAAACGCGCCGTCGCGATCGCCATCCGCAATCGCTGGCGACGCCTGCAGCTTCCGGATGCCATGCGCGAGGAGGTCGGCCCCAAGAACATCCTCATGATGGGCCCCACCGGCGTGGGCAAGACCGAGATTGCCCGGAGGATGGCCCACCTCGTCAACGCGCCATTTCTGAAAGTCGAGGCCACTAAGTTCACCGAGGTCGGTTACGTCGGCCGCGACGTCGACTCCATCATCCGCGACTTGCTCGAACTGGCTGTTTCAATGGTGGAGAAAGAGCAGACCGAGGTGGTCCGGGAGAAGGCGCTGGAGCAGGTAGAGGAGCGAATCCTCGATGAGCTTCTGCCCACAACGCCGACGCCCTCGACCGACGAATCCGAGACGGATGCGGAGGCCCGGCGGCAGCGCACCCGCGAGAAGCTTCGCACCCAACTTCGCGCGGGCGAACTCGAGGATCGCATGATCGAGCTGCGCATCGAACACAAAGCGCCGCCGATGGGAATGTTCGCCACGACGCTCGGCCCCGATCAGCTCGGCCCGGAGATTCAAGACTTGATGGAGCGCCTCGTACCCAGCCGGCAGAAAGACCGCAAGGTTACGATCCGCGAGGCCCGCCAGATCATCTTCGAGCAGGAGTGCGACAAGCTCATCGACCGCGAAAAGGTCGTCGAGATGGCCATCCGTCGCACGGAAAACAGCGGGATCGTCTTCATCGATGAAATGGACAAGCTTTGCGGCGGCCGAACAGGGCACGGTCCCGAAGTCAGCCGCCAGGGCGTTCAGCGGGACTTGCTCCCGATTATCGAAGGGTCCACCATCAACACTCGCCACGGCGTGGTGAAGACGGATCACATTCTCTTCGTCGCCGCCGGCGCGTTTCACTCCGCGAAGCCGAGCGATCTGATGCCCGAGCTTCAAGGGAGACTGCCGATCCGCGTCGAACTCGAAGACCTCTCGAAGGCCGATTTCGTTCGCATCCTGACGGAGCCGGAAAACGCGATGACCAAGCAGCAAATCGCCTTGCTCGCCACCGAGGGCGTGCAGATCCGCTTCACGCCCGACGCCGTCGAGACGATGGCGGGCCTGGCGAGCCAGGTCAATCAGAAGACGGAAAACATCGGCGCCCGGCGGCTGCATACGATCATGGAAAAAGTGATGGAAGACCTTTCGTTCAAAGCGCCGGAGGTGTCCGGGAGCCTGGTCCATATCGACGCCGGTTACGTCAACAAGGCCCTCGCCGAGATCATCAAGGACGAAGACCTGAGCAAGTTCATTTTGTAGGAGGCGATGAGATGTTCGAATCCAAATCCAAGCTTGTGGTTCGCGCCATCGCATTCACGGCGACATTCATGCTGGTCGCCCGCGCGCTGGCCCAACCGGCTGCGCAGCCGCCTAGTCGTAA
>CAYMXF010000354.1:0-3812 GCA_964393935.1 uncultured Planctomycetaceae bacterium | reverse complement strand
GCTGACCAACGACAGCCTGGCGTTCTGCCCGCCGCTCATCGTCAAGGAGGCGGAGATCGACGCGATCTTCGACGCGGTGACCCGCGCGCTCGACGACACCCAGGCCTGGGTCGAGAAGGAGAAGCTAAGGGTGCCGGCCTGAGGTCTTCGCGCCCTTCGACCATCCGTCGCGAGCGTAGTTAGGGGCGGGTCTCGGACCCGCCCCTTTCGTTTCCGGCTGACGCGGATCGAACCGGTTACCCGACCGCGATCAAGTGACGGCATCCGAGGCTTTGACGATCGCGGCCGGGCCGGCGCTCGCGTGTCATGGCTGGACGATCGTTTCGGTATCTCCAGCCGCGAGCGCGTTCATGTAGGCGAGCCGACACTCCCCCGGCAACACGCCGGGGAGCAATGTACTGGACGAATCTGCTGTGATGTAGTCGCGAGCGTGGGCGGGCATGGATTCCCGGTGCGCCGCTCACGCGACGCCCGGGAATGACGGAGTAGGGGTGGCCGATGTGTCTACGTTCGTCGCATGAGGCAGAGAGGGGTGCCGAGGTATTTTCGGTAATGCGACACTTCGCCGCAAGTTATGGTACCCAAACGTCGGCAATCTGCGGCGGCGGTGGGGCGAGGTTAGCCGCGATGTCGCACACTTAGGCCGAAGGGGGCACCCCGGATGAGCCAACTCAATTACAACACGCTCGTGGGCGTCGCCATAGGTGCGCTACTTGCCTATGGGTTCACAGTCCTGCGCGAGCATCGAGAACGCCGGCGGCGCTGTCGTGCGAACGCGGCAGGGCTAATCGCCGAAATGACCATGTGCGCTGAGCACGCAGCCGGCTTTCTTCGGGATCATGTAATGGCGCCGTCTTATAGGCTGCCGACCATCTTCTTCGAGCGGGCGCTTCCATCATTGATAGTGGATGGCGCTCTACCGCTTGACGGTGCGGCAGCGATCCTGCGTTTCTACAATCAAGTCGAAACCCTGAACCGCGGCTTGGACTTTGCCCATAGTGCGCGCATCGAAAAAGATCAAGTAAGACTCGATGAAGAAAACAATCGCAATAGGAACCATAAAGCTCCGAAGATAGCAGCACCGAATGGCCAGTTTTACACTGACGCTTCTGCCGCGGTTGCGCTGATCAGTCGGAATTCTTGGTCTGATGTTGAGAGGATCTGGATAAGTCGCGGACATACCTACATTATCGTCGCGTCCTTTGCATTCACACTCGTGGCCTTGGCGCACCTCACGAGACTCGTGTTCAGCTTGCCTGTTGTTATCGGCATGTGGAATGCGCCGTTGTGGGTTAGCTGGGGTGGATTGATTCTCACTGGCGTTCTAGCCGCCTGGGGCTTCATGTTCACTGCGTGGCGGCGGGAGTAAGGGGCGGGGCGGAGCGCGTCGACACGGACTCATTGACGCGCCGACGCGCTACCCCTCACCCCTGAGCAACCGGGAACATGGGTAACAGTTCTGACCGGCGACATGGGTACGAGGGCGGTCACCGGGCGCGAGCGCGTTTGCGTTCATGGTCGGCGCGTCGTTTCGCTTCCATGTCGGCGAACAACAGGTAGTCGGGGACGTGCAAACGGCGGCGCTCGGCCGAAGGGGAAAAAGGGGATGAAAAAGGGGACGCTTCCCTTTTTTTTGGGGAAGAAGCCGAATTCCGCGCCATTCTGGATTACCGAAAAAGGGAAGCGTCCCCTTTTTCCTACGCCCCTACCCCTCAAAGGCTGTCGATCATCTGCCCGGGACCAGGTGGGCGGTCAGCGTGGCGCCGATCACGGCCAGGACGCCGTGTGTCGTACCATGGCTTCGTTTCGATGAGCTCGGTCTCGACCTCCGGCCGAAAAACGACCTGACGCGTCACGCTCCGCGCGAGACCCGCGTCAGCACGTCGTCCCAGGGGACTGCCGAGGCAGGATTTTTCAAGTGATCGGCCCAGCGCCGGTCAAGATCGGCTTCCTCCTCCGGCGTCAAGGTCATGGCGTTCTCGCGGGCCGTTTCCGGTAGACTTGCCCACAGAGCGAGCGCCAGTTCGATTCTGGCGTCCGGCGGAAGCTGGAGAAGATCCGAAAGCTTGGTGGCCATGGGGAAATGTTTCACACGCCGTGCGGCCCTTCAAGCCGACGCGGTGGCGGCCAGCGGGCGACCCGCCGGACGCTCGCGCCCCAAGGGCCGGGATCGCTGGCTCGAAGGCTACCGCAAGGCGGGGCTTGAGGTATGACCGTTCGCCGCCTGGCCGCGATCCTGGCCGCCGATGTGGCGGGCTACTCGCGGCTGATGGCGGCGGACGAGGCGGGCACGCTCGCGCGGTTCAACGCGCTGCGCTCCGAGCTGATCGACCCGAAGATCGCGCAGTTCAAGGGCCGGGTGGTCGGCTCGGCCGGGGATAGTCTCCTGGTCGAGTTCCCAAGCGCGGTCGATGCCGTGCAGTGCGCGGTCGAGACCCAGGATCGCATCGCGGCGCGCAACGCCGAGTTGCCCGAGGACCGCCGCATCGCGTTCCGCATGGGTATCAACCTTGGCGACGTGATCGCGGAAGGCGCGACCATCCACGGCGACGGGGTGAACGTCGCGGCTCGCCTGGAAAGGATTGGCGAGCCTGGCAAGGTCGTCGTCTCGCGGTCGATCCACGATCAGGTCAAGGACAAGCTGCCCTTCGCCTTCGCCGATCTCGGCGAGCACGCGGTCAAGAACATCGCCGAACCTGTACGCGCATATCGTGTGGATCGCGCGGCAGCCCCGCCGCCGGCGGTAGCCGTCAAGGCCGACGATCTGCCCTTGCCGTCGAGGCCCTCGATTGCGGTGCTGCCGTTCGTCAACATGTCGGGCGATCCGGAGCAGGACTACTTCTCCGACGGCATCACCGAGGACATCATCACCGAGCTCAGCCGCTTCCGGGAACTCCGCGTCGCCGCGCGCAACTCCTCGTTCGCGTTCAAGGGGCGATCGGTCGACGTGAAGCAGATCGGCCGCGAACTCGGCGTCGGCTACCTGGTCGAGGGCAGCGTGCGCCGCGTGGGCGGCCGGGTGCGGGTCACGGCCCAACTCGTCGAGGCGGCAACGGGCGATCACCTGTGGGCGGAGAAGTACGACCGGGAGCTGACCGACGTGTTCGCGGTCCAGGACGATCTGGTCAAGGCCATCGCCTCGACCCTGCCGACCCGGATCGACAAAGCCTCGATCGAGCGGTCGCGGCGGTCCCCCAGCGGCAGCGTCACGGCTTACGACCTCTACCTGCGAGCGCGTGCGCTCGGCTGGACGAATACGTCGAACCTAGACGAGTCGATGGCGCTCGCCCAGGAAGCAATCCGAGTCGATCCGGATTGCGCGCCCGCTCACGCGCATCTCGCGCAGAGCCACATCTACAGCATCGTCCTTGTCGGCCGGGACTACGACGAGTCGGTCGCCAAGGCGAGGGCACACATCGACCGGGCCCTGGCGGTCGCGCCGAGCGATCCGGTCGTCCACGCGAGCTCGGCGATGGCCCACATCATGGCCGGCGAGCACGAGCTCGCCCGCGTCCACGCCGCGCGCGCCTATGCGCTCAATCCCAACGACATCTTCGTGATCCTTTTCCAAGGAGCCGTGTTGGCGTACCTGGGCGAGGCGAAGGCGGGCGCTGAGATGTTCAACGCCGCCGATCGAATCCATGGGTTCGCTACGAATGATGTCGGTCTCGAACCCTTCTTCGACTGCTGCTACATGGCCGGCGACTACGAGAAAGCCATCGCGACGTATCGCCGTTGGCACTCCCCGGTCTGTCATATGCACGCCGAAGCCGCCGCGGCGTTCGCCCAGGCCGGTCGCATGGAGGAGTCTC
>CAYMXF010000353.1:0-3822 GCA_964393935.1 uncultured Planctomycetaceae bacterium | reverse complement strand
ACGGTCATTCGCAAGTCGCTCGCCAAGCGGCAAGTCTCCGCCAACACCGAGTTGACGATCGCCCGGGCGACGCAGGACGCCCTTACGCCCAAGGCCCTGCCGCAATGGAACGAGCTGTATGTCGCGGGCTATCGCTTGATGGGGATGGAGCGGTGCTGCGATTACTACGACATCGTCCAGCTTCCCGACAAGACGGCGTCGGTGATCGTCGCGCGGGTCGAGGCGGACACGGCGGTCCTCTCGCGATGTCTGGCGGAGGTGCGCACGGCCTTTCGAAGTTCCGCCTTGCACGTGGATGCGCCGCATTTATTCGCCAGGGCCCTGAATTGGCTCCTGTCGGCGGGGGAGGGGCGGGCGTCGGTCGACCTCGCCCAGGTGTGGATCGCCCCGGCGACGGGCAAGGTGCATTACACCGTGGTCGGTCAGGGCGTGCACTTGGCGCGGGTCAAGCCGGAGGAGGATTTCCAATGGATCGAAGCGGCTCGGCCCGAAGCGATCGGCAAGACCAAAGCCGTCGCCGCCGAGCTTGCGACGTTTGAACTGGCCCGCGGGGAGACGCTCGTCCTGGCGACGGACGGCGTGAACAAAGCGGCCAACGCCAAGGGCGAGACCTTCAAGCCGGCGGGGTTGGAAGACAGCCTCTACGACGGCCTGTGCCGCGCGCCAGGTCAGGCGCTGGCGGAGTTGGAGACCGATCTGACGGAGTTCCTGCGCGGAGGGAGCAGCCCGGACGACATCACCGTCGTCCTCGTCCGCCGGGCGTAGCCGCTTGTTGTTACCCACATCTTCGCCCCGACAGGGGCGGGGGAATGTAGCCACGGGTGAAGCGCAGTGGAACCCGTGGTGGAGTTGGGATTGACGATGTTCCGCCCTGGTAGGGGCGGAGGAAGTTCAGCCGAACGAATCGAGGCGCCGCCCGAAATCAGGTCGGTGAATTCCGCCGCCCTCGGCTGCGTTGTGGCACCGGCTCTCAGCCGGTGTTGTAGTACAGCCGCCCTCGGCTGCTTTGGTGAAAGTGTGGATCAGCCGCCCTCGGCTGTTGTGTGGCACCGGCTCTCAGCCGGTGTTGTGTGCCACCGGCACGAGTGCCCCACCCCGTACCCGCCCGAGCGGACCAGGGTGGGGGACTACTTCACAGCGCGATGCGAGCAGAATGAGGCATGATAGGTATAATGCACGTTGTGTACCTCGAACGCCAGAAAAACGAAGTCGCGTCCCCTTTTCCGCGTCTTAGGAGGAACAAAATGGTAGTCTTACTCTTGCGCCGAAGACTCATCGTTGTCGGCGTTACTGCGTTTTCCTTTCCTTGCTTAACTTTGCTCGGTTGCGGGACGGCAGCAACCGTACTCCCTTGCCCATTTGAGCTTGTTGAAGCTGGCAAATTCTCCGCAACCTTGCCGTGCGATCTGAAGCAGGCTCAACCACAAGATTTCGGGTTGGCACCGATCCCGGGCACCACGTACCAGACGTTTTTTATAAATGAAACAAGCCTGGAGATTTTTCAGTTCCTGACGCAGCCGGTCAACACTCTGAGTTCGAGCACCGAAACTCAGGAGGGCATCCGTTTCGACGGCCTCATAAACAACTCAAAGGGTGATGTCCTTCTCAAAGCTACGAGCCGTAATTCAGACGGAGCCGAGTTTCTAGATTTCTTTGGCCTGCTTGCAAACGGCGAAATCTTCTTGGGACTTATGAACGCTCCTTTGAAGTACTCGAATCTTCTCAATTCGGTAGACCTGATTGACACGGATGGAGCTAATCTAGTTTCCTTTTTGGAAGATGGGTTGCCGCGAATCACCGAAATTAAGGCGGATGGTATTGTAAATCTCGATGATCTAACTTCTTGGCGCTTAAGCGCTGCCGCTTCTTTTCAAACGAGAAACTGGGCTGTTGGTGATCGAGTGTACGCAGCGGGAGCTACGAGATTTGGTGGGACATTCTTCTTAACAAATACAAGAGACTTCGTTTCAATTCATTCCGAGTTCTTGGGCAGTCCCTAGACCCTACTTTGATAGAATCAAGGTGAAAGAACTGAACTGCGAAAGACAGGCACCCGTTCATTGACGGCAATCTCAAAAGCGGCGGGGCGGGCGACCAGTTGGAACGCCAACGCTATGACGACCGCCACGAGTTGACCAGCGCCGCGACGCATCAGGTAGTGGTACAGTTTGCTCCGAAGAACACAGCCGAGGGCGTGCGGCCTTTCTTACCCTGGAAAAAGTTTGCTTTATTTTCTTGACTTCCGCGGTTTCCGTGCTATATTAGGTTAATGTTAGTTAACGTCATCGTGACGCGCGGGTGGCCATCGCCCGCCGCGGACGGGGAGGATTCGCGCATGACCACGAACATCTCTATCGAATCGAAGTTTCGGCCTTCCGGCGCTCAATACCTTTGTGCCTGTGGCCTTCGTGCCGGTAGGCCCTTGCGCCGCTCTGGCGTTCGCCGGAATTCAATCTGCAACCTTGAATCCCGCTTGAATTTGAAAACCCCCACCCCCGTTTTTCACCCCGCCAAAGCCGAAAATTCACGAAATTCAGCTTTGTTCAGGCACCGTCTTTTTTTCTTGAATTATTCAACCTGCCGCACGCCCCGTGCGATGAATCCACGGAATTCACCACAGAGCCGAGGCCGACCAAAGCGGGAGCCCGAGCGAGGCCCAGAGACGGAAAACAAAAAACTTCCTCTGCGCCTCCGCGCCTCTGTGGTGAACTTCTTTCGCTATTCGTCATTTCCCCCGACCCCCTATCGGCGTCCATCTGCGCCATCTGCGGATACCCGATCTTCAGACTTCCCGCTCCGAAGTCTACCGCTAAATTCCGCTTAATTCCGGGTAAAAAACTTTCCGAAGGGAGAACTTGATCGCTGAGACCCCTGGCTACTTCTCGCGCCGCCCGGCTTATGGCTTATGGCTAATGGCTAATGGCTCTTCTTCTAGCTCAGCCCGTCGACCTCGAACTTGACGTAGGATTTGAGCGTAAAGCCCTTTTCCTTGGCGAACGCGCCGACGGACTTTACCTCGAGGGACAGAGGCGCCCGTTGATTGACGGCCCAGCGCTACGGATTCGCCGGGACGCGAATCTCCTGCGGGCGCGGGGGGCGCGGGGCCGGCACCGGGGCCGGAGCGGCGGGCGGGTGCGTGGGCATTCGCGCGACCTCCGGCGAGGGGCCGGCCGCGTGATCGGGCGCGATGGAGCGGCGGACCGGGGCTTCCATCGCGGTCTGCCCCACGACGACGTTGCCGCTGAAGATCGCGCCGTCGGCGATTTCCAACCGCGTCGTGCGAAGATCGCCTTCGACCTTGGCGGTGGCCATCAAGTGCAGCTTCTCCGAGACGACGAAGTTGCCGCGGCACTCGCCCTCGATCTTGACGTTCGAGGCTTCGATGTTCGCGGAGACCTTCGCGCCTTCCGCCACGTGCAGCGAGCCTTTGGACTTGATGTGCCCGTCGAACGCGCCGTCGATGCGCACGCCGCGGTCAAAGGAAAGCTCGCCCTTGAAGCGCGCGTCCGCGCCGATGATCGTGGGAAATTCGCCGTTGTCAGCCATGAAATAATCCTCCTGGCGCTTTCAACAGCGCCGCGTAAATCAATAGACGCTCAATCGCCTGTGAATCCCTCCGTGGAAGCGGGGCTAGTATATCGCGCGACCCACTCGACACAAAGGGGCAAACGGCGGATGGAGTCCGATGTTGTGGATAAAGGGCGTTTCGAATCAACGCCGTACCGACCCTCACCCCGGCCCTCTCTCGACCCTCACCCCGACCCTCTCCCAGCGGGAGAGGGGGAGGTGGGCTGGGAGGTGTTGCGAGCACCGGTGATAACG
>CAYMXF010000352.1:0-3851 GCA_964393935.1 uncultured Planctomycetaceae bacterium | reverse complement strand
GTGCCGGTCGCCGAGACCTTACCGGTACACGATCCGGTGCCGGAGATGTTCCCGTTCGCATGGACGTCGCCGGTGATGGTCGCTTGAGTCGGTACGGAAAGCGCCAATGCCGAGCTGATGAACCCTTGAGTGAACTGCCACTTGCCGATCGGCGGCGCCTGAATCTCGGCAACGATCGAGTGCTTGGCCCGCACCGCTCCGTCCGGGTCCTTCGCGACGCCTGACGCCGTCACGCGATAGAGATTGAGATCGGTCTGCGCGGGCGACCAGGCATCCGAGCGCAACACCGATACATCAAAACAATCACCGGACGAATCGACGCTGACGGAGTTCGCCCCCGCGTAGTACCCCGTCAGATTGACCGTGGTCGGCGGATAGAGCAGGAAATGCGCCGCCGTGGCGATGCCGGAGCTGGCCATCGCTTCCGCGCGGACAATTCCCCGATAGTTCACCGCCTCGGGCATCACCGTGCTGTTGGCTTCGAGAAACGCCATCCCCAGCGATGAGGCCAGCGCCGTAAAGGCCAATACGACGAGCAGGATATAGGCCCTTCTCATTCGCACGGGCCCACTCGCCGGCTCGAATGTCGTGGCGATTCGATTCATGGCACAGCGAAATCCTTGGTGCTAGTCCACAATCAGTTCTAATGTCTTGTTACTGACGCTGGTGTAACCGTCCCATTGGTAGATTTCTTTTCGGTGCTTGCGCGTCGAACCGATCGGCGCCGCCGTCTGCGTGACGTCATAGAACAAATAATCGGCCGACGCCCGCACATTGGCGGCCCCACGAAAGGTCGCGGGCTGACCAGTCAAGTCGATGGTAAAGTTCATCTCGACCATTCGTGTATCGGTGCCGCCGGGTTGGCCGGTGAACCCCATGCTGATGATGTCGGTGCCCCACACCACCGTCTTTTTGTCCGCGGTCGGCATCAGGCCCCTCAGGCTCGTGGCGTCCTTGAAGTTGCCCGTCGTCACCACGCTCGTCGGCATGCCCGAGCCAGGCGTCTCCAGATATTCGTAGATCAACTGCTGGCCCGCCGCGTCATAGCGGATGACCGCGGTCTCGTAGAGGTTCAGCTTGTCGTCCTTGTTGGAATCGTTGACCCATAGCGTGACCGACGTCGTCGTGACCTCTCCGATCGCCCGCGCCTCGCGGATCGTCTTGCTGATCTGCGTGAGGGCGTAGGTGCCGGCGTTTTGCGTCGTCCGCACGTCGCGGGTCGTCAGCGACGCATTCGTCGTCGCGGATAGAAACGTCGTGGCGGACGCCGCCACAAACGCCGTCACCATCGACGCCAGCAGCAGCTCCAGCATCGTAAAGCCGCGGCGGCCCCGATCACCCCGCCTTCGATAAGATTGCCCGGTCATGCTCAATCCTCGCGCGCCGCGATCCTCGTCACGGTCACCATGTTCGCATTGCCGTCCCAGACGCGGACGACGATCTTGGCGTAACTGTTCGTATCGCTGGACTGTTGATTGGCGAACGTCACGTATTGAACCGTCGCGTCGCGCCAAAACCCCGCCAGCGTGGGATCCGTGATGAGCTGGTTCTTGAAATCGCGCAAGCCGGAGGCTTGCTCGGTATAGCCGTGAAAATCGTCGATGTTGTCGAACAGATTCCGAGCGGTCTCGCCGGACTCGGGGCCGGGCGTCGCGCCGCGATTCGTCGGGTCGAGGACAGGACGCGTCAGGATCTCCTCCATCATCGCCTGGCCCAGGGCGACGGCATGCTCTAGGCGCGCGGCCTCCTTGGCCTGGTGAACGCCGGCCACAAACGGCAACGACGCCGAGGCCGAGACGATCGCCAAGACCGTCGTGGCGATCAGCGCCTCGGCGAGCGTAAACCCTCCGCGCCGGTCGCTCGTCTTCCACGTCCGCATTGTCAAGATTCCCGGCATGTTCTTGTCCGTCTCCGGCGCCTCGGTTCGCGCCCGAACAAACATACGATTCCCGGAGGGTCAGTCGCAAATCCGATGGCCGTTCGATCGACCGCTTCCGTCCGTGAAAAAAAGGAGGACCGGTAAACGGCGAGTCTTCCACCCACCGCACCGGTCCTGATGGTCTGCTCTCGGAATCGATCGCCCCATCCGATGGGGGGCGATAAGCGTTACATCGTGTCGTGGGCCACGCCGTTGGTCGTGCCGGCGTCGTTGGCCTTGAACTCGCCCGTCGTCGAATCGTAGAACCACGCCTTGCTCGGCGCGGCAGCGGTGCTCGTCACGTCGTTGCCGGTGCCGCCGCTGGTGAATGGATTGGTAGGAACCCGCTGGATGTACGGCCCGTACTTACCGGTGGCGGCATTCACGGTTCCGTCCGCGTCCGTCTTCTTCGTCATCCCATCGACGAAGTTCGTCGGGTACTGCCCGTGATGGTTCTTATAGAGGTCGAGCTGCTTGCGGATGATGCTCAAGTTCTCCATCAGCGAACTCACCTTCGTGTCCGTGCTGGCATCCGTGAATTGTGGAATCACCACGGCGGCCAGGATGCCCAGGATGATGACGACGATGAGCAACTCCACTAGCGTAAAACCACGATTCTTCATGTTCGTATACCCCCAATGGTTGGCGAAGATCGGCACCGCACGGCGCGATGGTTCTCGATTGCCCTATCGGAGCATCGACGTAGCGGCTTGATTCATATTTGTAGACATCCCCATGACCCGGAAGCGCCCAACAAAGCAGCCGGCGCTGATCGAAGATCCTTCGATCGCGCCGGCTGCCGTCGCTTCCGTTAAGAAGTGGATTCTCGGCCCTTGCCGAAGACTTACAACGTATCGTGCGCCACGCCGTTGGTCGTGCCGGCGTCGTTGGCCTTGAACTCGCCCGTCGTCGCCTCGTAGAACCAGGCCTTGGTCGTTGCGGCCGCCGTATTCGTCACGTCGTTGCCCGTGCCGCCGACCGTGAACGGGTTCGTCGGAACCCGCTGCAAGTACGGACCGAACTTGCCGGTGGCGGCGTTCACCGTGCCGTCCGCGTCCGTCTTCTTCGTCATTTGATTGGCAAACGTCGCCTGGCCCGGGAGCGTGTTGTTATGCTGGAGTTTGTAGAGGTCGATCTGGCCGCGGATCGTTTGGAGGTTCGTCGCCAGTGAACTCACCTTGGCGTCCGTGCTGGCGTCGGTGAATTGCGGGATGACCACGGCCGCCAAAATGCCCAAGATGATGACGACAATCAACAATTCGACGAGTGTAAAAGCGCTGCGTTTCATGATTACAAATCTCCGAAAGCGAAGGCCCTTTCGGCAACACGTCGACCATGACGCATGCCGAACGATAGTCCTCGAGCCCTCTCATAGGACATCAATCGCGCCTAAGAGAAAACCCTGCACCGTCTGTATCGGCCCACGCAGCCCCAATCTTAATGACCATACGATTGAACGATGGAAACAAAGTCCGATCATCTGCGGTTCTCTTTGAACGACCGAAAATTCTCGCCGCACCCAATGGCCGTGAAGAGACAGAAGTGTTTTTTTGCGGACGCTGGGAGTCGGCGTCCTATACGCCGATGTCCTCGTTCCATAACTCGGGCCGGTCGCGGATGAAGTCGCGCATGAGTCCGATGCACGCCGCGTCGTTCAGGATGACGACTTCGACGCCGCGCTGGCGGACGTAGCTTTCCGGACCTTGGAAGGTCTGGTTCTCCCCGATCACGATCTTCGGAATCTTGTAGTGCAATGCCGTCCCGCTGCACATGTCGCACGGGGACAGCGTCGAATAGAGGACCGCCCGTTGGTAGTCGCGGGCGTTCAGCCGCCCCGCGTTCTCGAGGCAGTCCATCTCGGCATGGAGGATCGCGCTGCCCTTTTGCACGCGCCGATTGTGACCGCGGCCGACGATCTTTCCGTCGATCACCA
>CAYMXF010000351.1:0-3854 GCA_964393935.1 uncultured Planctomycetaceae bacterium | reverse complement strand
GCTATCTCGCCGCCGACCGCATCATCGTTTCCCCGTCCCGGAAACTCGCGGCCCGCCCGCTTGGCGTCACCGTCGCGCAGGACAACGCACAGGTCGTCCGCGACGCGCGGATGGTCATGATCTCCGTAACGCCGCAGCGCTTCGCCGAAGCTGCCAAAAGCATCCTTGGTGTCGTGTCCACGGATCATCTCTTCGTCAGCCTGATGGCCGGCGTCTCGACGCAGCGCGTCGCCCAATCGCTCGGCGCACCCGTGCGCGTCATTCGCGCGATGCCCAATCTACCTTTCGGCCTGGGGCGCGGCGTGACCGGCCTGTTTCGAGGGCAGCACGCCGACATGGAAGACCTGGAAGAGGTCAAGCACCTCTTCAACACCGGCGGCGTCTCGGTCGAGATCGAGCGCGAAGAATTGATGGACGCCGTGACGGCCGTCGCCGGCTCCGGTCCCGCCTACTTCTACTACTTCGTCGAGATGATGATGGCCGGTGGGATCGCGGCGGGCCTCAAACGCGAGGACGCTCAGGTCCTGGCCGCTCATGCCTGCGTCGGCGCCGGCGCGATGCTCCTACAAAAGGGTTCCTCGCCGACGGAACTCCGCGAGGCGGTGACCAGCCCAGGCGGAACCACCCAAGCCGCGATGAACAAGCTCCACGAGTGCAAAGTCTCCGAACACGTCACCGAAGCCGTGCTGGCCGCATTCAAGCGAAGCCAGGAACTGGGCCGCTTGGCCGCCGGCTCGACGCCCCCTATGAAGCAATAACCCCATACAACCCGAGCGCTATGCCAGCCGCCAGTCCGCCCCTTCGCGAATGACCGAACGATAGAGCGTATCCCGCTCGACCGGGCGTCGGCCGGCCTCGCGGATCAAGCGTTGCATTCTCTCGGTCGTCATTTCCTGGTGCGTGTTGCCCGCCCCGCCCTCGCGCTTGGTGATGTCGTAAAAGACCACCGTCCCGTCCAGGTCGTCCACGCCCCAGTTCAACGCCACCTGGGCCAGCTTGGCCGACTGCATGATCCAAAATGCCTTGACGTGCGGGAAGTTATCCAGCATCAAGCGGCTGATCGCCATCGTCTTGAGATCGTCCAGCCCCGTCGGCCCCGGCAGGTTCGACAGCTCGCTGCCCTCGGGAATGAAGGACAGCGGGATGAAACAATTGAACGCCGCCCGGCGGCTCGCCAGCGATTCGTCCTGGTGCTCGCGGAGCTTGATCATGTGCCTGACGCGCTCCTCATTTCGCTCGACGTGGCCGTAGAGCATCGTCGCGTTGCTGTACATGCCGATCTCGTGGGCGACGCGATGAACGTCGAACCAGCCCTCCTCGCCGACCTTGTTCTTGTACGCCTCCGCGTGAACACGATCGTCGAAGATCTCCGCTCCGCCGCCGGGCAGGCTGCCGAGCCCTGCTTCTCGCAGGGATTCCAAAACTTCGCGGATGCTCATCCGCGGCTTGGCGATCCGCGTAAAGTGGATGATCTCGATGGCTGTGAACGCCTTGATGTGCATGCGCGGACAGGCCTCGCGGATCGCCCGGCACATCTCCACGTAATATGAGAACGGCAGCTTGGGATGAAGCCCGCCGACGATGTGAACTTCCGTCGCCCCCGCCTGATACGCCTCGCTCGCCTGCGCGACGATTTGATCGACGCTCCATTCGTAGGCGTCGCCGGCGACCTCTCCCGCCACGGGCAAGGCCAGGCCGCCATGCTCGCCCATCGTCACGACGATCGGCTGCCGCGAGAGGATCCCGTTCATCGGATAGGGCCTGTAGAACGAACAGAACTTGCACCGCAAAACGCAGAGGTTGGAATAGTTGATATGCCGGTTGACGTTGTAGTAGGCGACGTCGCCGTGCAGCCGCTCGCGGACGATGTTGGCGAGTCGGCCGATCTCGTGGATATCGCGCGAGGCGAAGAGCGCGACGCCGTCGTCGTAAGAAAGCCGCTCACCGGCCTCCACCTTTTCGGCGATGGATTCGAGCCCGGGTCGTGTATCTGACGAGGCGATCATTGGACAGGAGATTGTAATCCCCGTCGCTCGGTCGCGAGATTCGGATTCGCGCCCCCTTCTCATACATGATTGGGAAACGACCCCGAGACGATTCGAACGTCCGACCTCGGCCTTCGCAGGGCCGCGCTCTATCCAGCTGAGCTACGGGGTCCCGACCTTACGGGGCTGACGCCGCAAGGGACGACTCCCCCCGCACCCTCGCCATCCTGGGTAACCACAAAAAGCAGGGGGTCACAGCGACAAAACAGTGCTAAGGGCAGTCTAGACCGCTTCAAAGGGGGGTGTCAACCCTTCCCTAATCGCGTATTCGGCCTAAAGGAGGCCCTAATGGGGCTCAGAGGCAGCCCTGGAGTTTCTCAAAACGGGGCGAGTGAGAAACCGCAGCGAATCCTGCTTTGAACCTTGTAACCGAGTTCGGACGTATAAGAACTATGAAAGCACTCGACGATTATTAAAAGAAAACACTTGACAAGGCCAAGGAGTCCCATAATAGTGCCTTGTGAAATATTTTTGGTAGGGGTTGTAGCGGTTAGAGAAAATTGACGATAATGAGATACTGGCTTGGGTAGTGCTATAATGAGGTGAATCGCACTGCGGCTCGCAGAATGTTAGAGGAGGCATACCGCGATTTACCGCCTGTTTTGGCGGACTTACTTTTGGCTTCTTTCCCCTCCGGAAAGCACCGGGATTGCCCTTGAGGCGCCTGGTGCTTTCTTTTTTGCGACCCCTGTCAAGACAAATCTCGGGCACGCGCCGATTTTTTTCTGAGACTACTTGACGAAATAATCCTCATCACCGAGACATCGGTGTGAGGGAAAACCACTAGGAAGGGTCCTTAGGAAAGGCGGGGATTCACTTACTTTCCAACCGCGGGCAACTCGCGTCTGCCCGAAACAAGATCGGCGAAGATGGCGATCATGCTCGCCGGCGGCGCTTGCTTCGCCGCCCGATCCAGATTCTTCAACCCTTCTTCCGGCAATCCCGAATAGAGCTCGATGTAGCCCAGGAGAAATCGTAACTCGACGTTTTCCACGCTGGCGAGCTTGGATTCCAAATCGGCCCGGCGGATATCAAAGATGTCATGTTGGCCGACGAGCGCCGGCAAGTCGATCCGAAACACGGCGATCTGCGGGAATCGTCGGATCCCCTCTTCGAGCGAGCGAACGGCCGAGACGTAGTCACCGGCCGCGATGTACGCATGCCCGATGGCCAGCAGCGGCAAGGGGTTCAAGGGATCTCCCGTCGCCGCCAAGTCGAATTGCCGCGCCGCCGTATAATAGCGTCCCGCACGAAGGTCCGCTTCGCCGGCGGCCATGTATTGATTCAACCGATCCTGGTACTTACCGGCAAAGCTTCGAAGGGGGTCATCGACGACGTCCTTGGCCCATTTCGCCGCAGTCGCAAGTTGATTCAGCCCCTCATTGGGTTTGCGGATAAGGTCTCGAACGCTATTCGTCTGATTGGGCGCTGCTCCTTGCGCATTATTCTCCGTTGAGGGGCCGATGTTGAAACCCATATTGCGCGCGCCGAATCGCTGGGCAAGCTCCACCGCGTTGTAAAGATCGGCGAACCGATCGGCTCCAAGGTTTTCCGGTGTCGGAATCGGGCCCGTCGGCGGGGTCTGCAAGCTGGACGGTTGGCCGACGGGCAGCTGCGGTTGTTGGGGCTGAGCCGCTTCCGTCGGCGGCTCGCCGGTCGTCTCTTGGAGAGGTCGACCTTCGGCCTCCTGCTTTAACCGCGGATTCACACCCGCAAGATCAACCGCATCAGCCGATTCGGCGGCCTCTGATGGTGTTATTCGGGTAGACCACGGTGGATTGACTCCGCCCGAAAACGGTCGCCCGGCCG
>CAYMXF010000350.1:0-3854 GCA_964393935.1 uncultured Planctomycetaceae bacterium | reverse complement strand
GGCGGTGAAGCGAGCGTTCGACGTGGACAAGCCGCGGAATCCGGCCAAGAGCGTCACCGTGGAATAACGTACTTACGGCCCGTAGTGAAAGTGTGGAGCGGCCGCCCTCGGGTGGTTAGGGGAGGTGGTTCGACTGTCCCGACGGATATTTCGATCACGTCTTTAGCGTCTGCGTCTTTGAACACCGGCTGGTCTCGGGGCGTATTCAATGCAACGTCCTATACCCTTTGGAGCGGTGTTCCTAGAAAAAGAGGGGTCCGGGGGTTGAAAAGGTGTGGTCTGATAAGGTCGCATATTCCCAGCGTTGAAAGCAAAGATTTTTTTGGAAAAGGCGGATTTTGCGTTTGGCTTGGACCGATAGACAATGGTAAGGTTCTAGTGAAGTTATTGGTATCGCGGCGGCCCCGGAGCCGCCGCTTGAGGCACCCATGGCGGCCAGCACTTCCCGACACCAGCATCGCCACTACAAAACGCTCATCGCACTCGTCGTTTCCATGACGGGTGGGACTTTCTTCCTGCTTTGGGTAGGCCGGCTTTCCCCGGTCACGCCGCTACGCGGCAAGGTTCCAGCGCCGCAGCGGTGGAGCGAGATCGCCGTTCGAGCCGAAAACGATCACAACCCTCGTGGCTTCTTCCATTTGCGAATCGATGAGGCGGGGCAGCTCTACCAGAGTTCGGCCTGGAAGATCGGCCGGCCGGACCCCGATCATCCCGAGACGATACTCGTCCTTTTGACGTCGACGGACGATGCGGGTGTGACGCAGGTTCAGACGCAGACGCTCTCTCGAACGCTCGCGGATCTGAGGCGTCAACATGGGATTCCCTCGGAGCGGGTCAGCGTGATCGACGGCCCCTCGAGCGCGCAGGCCACTAGTACGGCCGACTTGGCCGTTCGCTTCTAACCCGTCCTTTCACGACAATGCCTGAATCGTTCGCGCCGCCTCATCGGTAGCGGTATGCCATGTCGGCGCGAGGGGATTTGCCGGCTGTAACACCCGAGCTGCGTCCATGTCCGCCGTTTCACTTAAGGGGGTCGTCAAGTCCTACGCCGGGCACGTTGTGCTCGACGGCGTAACGCTCGATCTGCATAAGGGCGAAAAGGTCGGGCTCATCGGAGCCAACGGATCGGGCAAGACCACGCTCTTCAAGCTCGTCGTCGGCGCGGAGAAGCCTGACAGCGGCGAGATCTCCGTCTCCTCGGGAACGACGATCGGCTACCTGCCGCAGGAGCCGCAGCTTCCGGTGGAGGCGACGCTGATCGAGGCGGTTGGTGCGGTCTTCGACGAACACCGCGGTCTCGAAGCCGATCTTGCAACGCTTTCGCACGATATCTCCGAAGCCCACGGCCGGGCGGACGAGCCGAACCTGCTGGAAAGGTATGACCGGCTGCGTGCCCGGTTCGAGACCGGCGGCGGATACGACTACGAAGTCCGGCTGCGGGAGGTCCTGGGCGGGCTGGGTTTTTCGCCGGAGGAATATCAGCGGAGCGTTTCGCAGCTTTCCGGCGGGCAGAAGTGCCGGGCGTCCCTGGCCCGGCTGCTCTTGGAAGAGGCGGATTTTTTGCTGCTCGATGAGCCAACGAACCACTTGGACATCGATGCGACCCGCTGGCTGGAGCGGCACTTGGCCTTGCATCGCGGCGGAGCGGTGATCATCTCCCACGATCGATACCTGCTCGATCGCGTCGTGACCAAGATCGTCGAGATCGAGGACCGCCGGGTGACGGTCTATCCCACGAACTACACAAACTACGCGCAAGCCAAGCGGATTCGCTTGCTGGAGTCCATGCGCGAGTATGAAAAGCAGAGTGCCTGGTTGTCGCATCAGCGCGACTACATCGACCGGGCGCGGTACGCCAAGGATTCCGCCAAGCAGGCCCGCGGGCGGCAGAAGTATCTGGATCGGATGGAGGCCGACGGGCGGGTTCTGAAAAAGCCCAAGGGCGCCGGCGCGTCGATGAACCTTCGGATTCAGAACAACGAGCATGGCGGGGACATGGCGATCCGCTGCGAGAAGGCGTCGAAGTCCTTCGGCGACGTCGTGCTTATCAGCGATCTGGATTTCGAGATGACCCGCGGGGAGAAGATCGGCATCATCGGTCCCAACGGCGTGGGCAAGACGACGTTGCTCCGGATGCTGCTGGGCCAGACGCCGCCGACGGGCGGGACGGTGCGGCTCTTTGGGAATCTTCGCGTCGGCTACTACGACCAGGAGCACCGCGATCTGGACGGGTCGCTCTCGGTGTTGGAGGCGGTTCGAGCCGCGCGGCCGGAGATGTCGGAGGCGCAGGCGCGATCGTTCCTCGCGATGTTCCTGTTTCGGGGCGACGAGGTCTTCAAGCGGGTCGGCGATCTGTCGGGCGGGGAGCAGTCGCGAGTGCTGTTGGCCCGGTTGGTTTGGCAGAGCCCGCAGATGCTCATCCTCGACGAGCCGACGAACCATCTGGACATCCCTGCGCGAGAGGCGCTGGAAGAGGCCCTGATGCACTACACCGGCAGCGTCCTGGCGGTCAGTCACGATCGCTATTTCCTCGATCGGGTCGTCGAGCGGCTGCTCGTCTTGGTCGAGCGCGGGCGGCACGAACTCATCGCCGGGAGTTGGTCGACCTATGCGGCCTTGTTGGCACAGCGCGAAGAGGCAAGCCGATTGGAGGGGTCCCGCAGGCGTGAAGAACTTCGAATCCAACAGGCTCGTGCCGATGCGTCCGCCCCGAAGAGAAAATCCCGCTCGAAATACGCCGTCCGGAACATCGAAGAGATCGAGGCCCGGATCATCGAGGTCGAATCGCGGATGAAGGAGCTGGAGACCGCCTTCGCCGATTCCGCCCTGATGAAAGACGGGGAAAAGGCCCGAACGCTCCACCAGGAATATGATGCGCTTCGATCTCAACTCGTGAGCCTCAACGCCGAGTGGGAGGCGGCGATCGAGGCCTCGGCCTGAAATCCAAGAAGAATCTCGCGCAGCGGCGCGGAGAAAGGGGTTGCTTTTCGTTAAAATGTAGTATATACTACGTTATATGGTCTGTACTACATCAACACTGGAACGGAGATCGGTCATGGCTCATCCTTTACAAGCGGCGTTGGCGGTGGGGTTTATCATCGTCGGGCTTTCGCACGTCCTCTGCGGGCGGCGCTGGCAGGCCTTCTTCGAGCCGATTTTCAAGAATCCCGGCGGGCCCTTCTATATTGCGATGTACACGCTGCCCGTCGGACTGCTCATTGTTTTCACCCACAACGACTGGTCGTGGGACCTGGGCTTGATCGTGACGGTTTATGGCTGGGCTTCGCTCCTCAAAGGGACGATCTATTTTCTGTTCCCCGCGCTGCCGCAGAGGCTCATCTCCGAGCGAATGCGATCGTCCCGCAGCATTACCAAGGCCGGCGGAATCCTGGTCGTGCTTGGGCTGTTGTTGGCCTATGACTGCTTTCTTCTTGGTTGAGTCGGCGTTCTTGGCGTCGCAGGGCGCTTGGCGTTAAATACGCTGCGTCATGCCACGCGACGACAGCCCGCGCTTCACGCTCATCGGCGGCGGCCTCGCCGGCGGGCTCTTGGCGACGTACCTGGGCCGCGCGGGCTATCCGGTTGATCTGTACGAGCGACGGTCGGACCCCGGCGCGGGTAATTTCGTTGGCGGTCGGTCGATCAATCTCGCCGTCTCCACGCGCGGGATCGATGCGCTGGAGCGCGTCGGGTTGGCGGAGGAGGTGCTGAAGACCGCGATCCCGATGCGCGGGAGGATGATTCACGGGCCGCGAGGCGATTTGCACTTTCAACCGTACGACAAAGACCCGTCGCGGTGCATCTATTCGATCGGGAGGGCGACGCTCAATAGCGTGACGCTGGCGGCGGCGCAG